>NZ_JAZGJN010000268.1:0-52363 GCF_038085095.1 Photorhabdus sp. P32
TTCTCTGTTCTCTGTTCTCTGTCCTCTGTCTTCTGTTTAGCCATCCCATAGCAGACAAAATATTTCGCGATAAATTGCTATAAATCGACCATTTTGTTTAGTATATTAAACAAATTTGAGTGATTTTTCGGTCTGAAAACCAAAAATTTTGCTTTTTAAAACCATATACTAAACAGAGAGTCAGAACAATGAACCAGTATATTGATTTTAATTCAACCATTTATCCATTCCCACCCAAACCGGCTCTTCTCAGTAAGGATGAAAAAGAACATTACCGTGAAAAAATTAAACGCCTTCTGAAACAGCAGGATGCTGTTATGGTTGCACATTATTACACTGATCCTGAGATCCAAGCTTTAGCTGAAGAGACCGGCGGGTGTGTTGCAGATTCATTGGAAATGGCGCGTTTTGGTAATAATCATCCAGCCTCTACTTTATTAGTTGCCGGTGTACGATTTATGGGAGAAACCGCCAAAATTCTCAACCCTGAAAAGCGTGTTTTAATGCCAACGTTGGAAGCTGAGTGTTCGCTGGATCTTGGTTGCCCTGAAAAAGAATTTACCAAGTTTTGTGATGATAATCCTGATCGTACCGTGGTGGTTTATGCAAATACATCGGCAGCAGTTAAAGCACGAGCGGATTGGGTTGTGACTTCGAGTATTGCTGTTGAATTGATCGATTATCTGGATAGTCAGGGGAAAAAGATAATTTGGGCGCCCGATCGCCACTTGGGGAATTATGTCCGTAAACAAACAGGCGCCGATATTCTTTGTTGGCAGGGGGCTTGTATTGTTCATGATGAATTTAAAACTCAGGCTTTGATAAGGATAAAAGGTCTGCATCCCGATGCGGCGGTATTGGTTCATCCTGAATCGCCACAAGCTGTTATTGATCTGGCTGATGCTGTTGGTTCGACCAGTCAATTAATCAAAGCAGCGCAATCTTTGCCACATCAGAAACTGATTGTGGCAACAGATAAAGGTATCTTTTATAAAATGCAGCAAGCATGTCCTGAGAAGCAGCTATTTGAAGCCCCTACGGCTGGAGAAGGGGCGAGTTGCCGTAGTTGTGCACATTGTCCGTGGATGGCGATGAATGGCTTACAAGCTATCGTTCAGGGATTGGAACGGGGAGGGGATCGGCATGAAATATTGGTTGCAAAAGAATTGCGGGAAAAGGCGCTGATTCCTTTAAATAGGATGCTTGATTTTGCAACTCAGTTAAAATAGGAAATTGAATAATGAGAGTAATATTTTATTGTAGATAATAATAGGATATAACAGATGGATTTTTTCAGTATTAACAATATATTAGTCAATATACCTCTGGGAAAGGGAGGATATGATTTATCGTGGATTGAAGCAGTAGGTACGATCGCCGGTTTGTTATGTATTTGGTTTGCCAGTCAGGAGAAGATAATTAACTATTTGTTTGGACTAATTAATGTCACATTATTTGCTGTGATTTTCTTCCAAATTCAACTTTATGCCAGTTTATTGTTGCAGTTATTCTTCTTTGCGGCAAATATTTATGGTTGGTATGCTTGGAGCAGAGTGAATGATCAGCAGCAGATTGAACTTAAAATACGTTGGTTAAGTTTGAATAAGGCGGTAATAATTAGTCTGATTTCTGTGCTATTGATTGCCATTATGACTTTTAATATTGATCGGGTCTTTGGTTATCTGACTCAGATTGCCGTTACGGTTATGCAAAAATTTGGCTTTAATGTTCAGATGCCAATGTTGGAGCCTGATGCATTCCCATTCTGGGATTCAACAATGACGGTGCTATCTATTGTGGCAATGGTTCTGATGACCCGCAAATATGTTGAAAACTGGCTGGTGTGGATAGTTATCAATGTGATAAGCGTTGTTATCTATTTCCATCAAGGCGTGTTGGCAATGTCGTTGCAGTATGTGATTCTCTTGGGTATTGCATTTAATGGCTCCCGTTTGTGGATTCAGGCAGCTAAGAAAAACCATTCTTTGCCATTATCTCATACGAAATAGTTTCCTAATTATGCCAGAGAATTGTTTTGTCGATTTCTGGCATATTTTTAGGTATTTACTTTGATAATTCTCATTTCTAGAGATATTTCAACCATAAGAATAGAGCTAACCACATTTGACTATATCTTGCTATGTCTTGAGTTAAGCATTGATTTATTTATTCTCTACAAAGAATATTTACAGTTTGGCTTCTAACAGTTAGATTAAAATCACAAGATTGTTTTAATTAAATATGTAAAGATGTTAGATGAGAGAGGGCTATGAATTATCAGAATGATGATATAAGAATTAAAGAGATAAAAGAATTATTACCTCCTGTGGCACTACTTGAAAAATTTCCAGCGACTGAAAAGGCTGCATTTACAGTGCGTAAGGCTCGCAAAACGATTCATCAAATTCTGACGGGGGAGGATGATCGTCTGTTGGTTGTGATTGGGCCATGTTCTATTCATGATCCTAAAGCAGCAATGGAATATGCTGGACGGCTGAATGAATTGCGTGAGGAGCTGAAAGAGGATCTGGAGGTTGTCATGCGAGTTTATTTTGAGAAACCGCGTACAACGATTGGCTGGAAAGGGTTAATTAATGACCCTCATATGAATCACAGTTTTGATATTAATGATGGTTTGCGTTTAGCTCGTCAGTTGTTGCGGGATATTAATGACATGGGACTACCGGCGGCGGGAGAATATCTGGATATGATTTCTCCACAGTATTTAGCCGATTTGATGAGTTGGGGGGCAATTGGCGCTCGTACAACGGAATCTCAGGTCCATCGTGAGTTGGCTTCTGGTCTTTCTTGTCCGGTTGGTTTTAAAAATGGCACCGATGGTACGATAAAAGTCGCCATTGATGCGATTAATGCGGCAGGTTCCCCTCATAGTTTCCTTTCTGTCACTAAGTGGGGACATTCCGCGATTGTGAATACCAGCGGAAACAACGATTGTCATATTATCCTGCGTGGTGGTAAAGAGCCGAATTATAGTTCTGAACATGTTGCTGCCGTGAAGCAAGACCTGGAAAAAGCCGGGTTGCCGGCAAGGATTATGATTGATTTCAGTCATGCTAATAGTTCTAAGCAATTTAAAAAGCAGATGGATGTGTGTTCAGATGTGAGTCGGCAGCTTATTGCTGGGGAGAAAGCGATTATTGGTGTCATGGTAGAAAGTCATTTGGAAGAGGGAAATCAGAACCCGGACAGCGGCCTGCCATTGGTATATGGCAAAAGTATTACTGATGCTTGCATTGGTTGGGCTGACACTGAAATTTTGTTACGTCAATTGTCGTCGGCAATAAAAGCGCGTCGTGGCTGATAACATTTTTCCAATGTAAAAAAACCGGAATCGACAACTCCGGTTTTTTATGTTTGCTGGAAAATAAGGTGTCAGCAATTTTTTATAGCAAGGAAATTACTTTGCCTTACCTTGGTTGGCTACCGCAGCGGCTTTTGCTGCGATTTCATCAGCGTTACCCAGATAGTAATGCTTGATTGGTTTCATGTTTTCGTCGAATTCATAAACCAAAGGTACTGCTGTTGGGATATTCAGCTCAAGAATAGCTTCTTCGCTCATACCGTCCAGATATTTAACCAACGCGCGCAAAGAATTACCGTGTGCTGCGATAATCACTTTTTCACCTTGAGCAACACGCGGTTTGATAACTTCTTCCCAGTAAGGGATCACGCGTTCAATAGTCGTTGCCAGGCTTTCAGTCACGGGTAACTCTTCTGGTTTCAGATTCGCATAACGTGGATCATGGCCTGGGAAACGTTCATCATCTTTAGTTAAATCTGGCGGAGTGATAGCAAAACCACGACGCCACAGTTTAACTTGATCATCGCCGTATTTAGCGGCGGTTTCTGATTTATCCAGACCTTGCAGCGCGCCATAATGACGTTCATTCAGTTTCCAGCTTTTTTCAACCGGCAACCATTGTTGATCAACTTGATCCAGAATGTTCCATAGCGTATGGATAGCGCGTTTTAGCACGGAGGTGTAGGCAAAATCAAAAACAAAGCCTTCTTCTTTCAACAGTTGCCCTGCTTGTTGAGCTTCGGCGCGACCTTTTTCAGATAACGCGACGTCAGTCCAGCCAGTGAAACGGTTCTCTTTGTTCCACTCGCTTTCGCCATGTCTTACCAGAACCAGTTTAGTGACAGCCATAGCTTAAACTCCTTAAAAATCAAACTTAATGATAATTGAGCGCATTATATTGCTCTATGCGCCAGAACCGCAATCTATACCCGTTATCTTTCAAGTTGCCTCTTTGTTGGCTGCGCTCACTCACCCCAGTTACATAGTTCGCTATGCTCCCGGGGATTCGCTCCCTTGCCGTCGCGATGCATCTTGAAATCCATTGGGTATATAGTCTTGTTGCAAACTTTATTTGCTTGAAGATCTGAACTTCTTGCAGGTTGCTGAAATAGACACCGGGCAAGTTTGGCACGTTATAGTACGGTTACCAGCTTGATTGGGTAAGTAAAGAACAGCAAGTGAACCAAATTGAGCGCGAAGTGGAACCCAACAGCGACCCACAGACGGCCACTCCACATCCATGCCAGCCCATATATTAATCCCGCAAGTGTGGCAAAAATCATCAATAGTGGACCACCGACAAAGTGCGCGCCGCCAAACATCAAAGCGGTGATGATCAGGGCGAAATAGGGGTTAATCCACTGGCTCAATCTTTGCTGGATATAACCTCGGAATAGCGCTTCTTCCGCCAGAGAAACGAAGAAGATATTCGCCAATATAAACATCGGTAACCATTGTGGCATATGCAGTTCAACCGCTAGTCCTCCAAGAGCTGTTGCGATACTCAACAGGACGGGAATAGCAATAGCTAAGATTATCCATGCATAAGGCTGAATTTTGGCTAGTGGTTTTGTTGTAAATAGGCCAGGCATGCAACATAGCAACAGAAAAGGAATGAGTGCTTTGTCAAAGTTGAAATAGAGTGAGAATGGGGCGCTATGAGGGCCTACCTGAATTTTATCGAGATATTTCAAGTTATTAAAACCCGGGAGCAGATGTAGAAATAATGCCGCTGCAAAGGCGAGTAATAGCAGTTCAGTGGTTATTTTAATGATGTTATTTTGTTGAAAATAGATACGTAGCGCACCTAACAAAAAAATAATCGCGATAGTGGCGATTGCCGGATAGATCAGAGTTTGCGTGACGAATCCGGTAATAATCGCAGCCAGTAGAACAATAAGTGCAGTAGTGCGGTGTATAGCTAATAACGCTAGTGATGTAGCAAGTAAACCCCAAATCATATAATTTCCCTTTATTTTTAACAAATTAAAAAACGATCTGAAAAGCAGACCAAAAATCGATGATGGATGTTATTTAGCAAAAATCGCCGTAAACCCTCGCCCAATGCGGGAGGGGATATAGGGCGAAAAGCCCGCAGGGCTTTAAAGATCAATCAGGCGTTGACTGACTCTGAACATAAGCTCTCAACGTTTCAATATTCTCCCCTCCAGCACTACAGGCAAAGTATGATCTTGACCACAAAAGCCCTGTTTTGCTCTGCATTGGTAAATGTGTGTTCTGCTGTCGCAGTAAACGCGATGATACCGACTTTAAATTGTTGACCATCACACTCACTGACAGTTTTGGCGGGTATGCAACTAAAAGGTGTACATGATCTGGCTCTCCGTCCATGTCGATGATTTCGCACTGGAGTTTTGCGGCAGAAGATAAGAACGCTTCCCGTAGCTGCTCAATCATGCGCCCGTCAAAGAGCTTGCGACGGTACTTTGTCGTAAAAATTAAATGCACAATGAGCTGACTGGTACTGTGCCTTTTGCGAAGAAACCCTTCCAATGTTTCATGTTGATGACTCAATTGATATACCCACATAACATGTTAAAATATATAAATTATAACAATGAGCGCTGACGATGTTAAGAGCCACGAAAGTACGCCTCTATCCCACACCTGAACAGGCTGAGTATCTTAATGCCCAGTTCGGGGCGGTTCGTTTTGCGTACAACAAGGCTCTCCACATCAAGAAACACGCGTATAAGTATGACGGAGTGAGCCTGAGTCCGCGTAAAGATCTCAAGCCGTTACTGGCCGTCGCGAAAAAATCCCGAAAATACGGGTGGCTGAAAGAATATGATTCCATCGCGTTGCAACAGGCGGTGATCAATCTAAATACGGCGTTTGATAACTTCTTCAATCCAAAGCTGAAAGCAGGTTTTCCGACTTTCAAAAGTAAGCACGGCAAACAATCGAGCTATCATTGCGTGGGAGTAAAGGTACTTGATAGCGCGATCAAAATCCCGAAGTTATCTCCGGTCGAAGCCCGTATCCATCGTAAGATTCCAGGCGAAGTAAAAAGTATCACTATCAGTCGCGCCGCAACAGGTAAATACTACGCCTCAATACTCTGCGATGACGGTGCGAAAGCGCCGGCAAAACCATCACGGGTAACAAACGTGACAGGGCTAGATATGGGGCTTTCCCATTATGTGATCAAATCAAACGGTGACAAGGTGACAAACCCGCGTCATCTTATCAACGCCAGCCGTAATCTGAGACGTAAGCAGAAAGCGTTATCGCGTAAGAAAAAGGGCAGAGCCCGTCGTCGCAAAGCCCGCCTGCGGCTTGCATCCGTACACGAACGGGTAGCCAATGCCCGTGCGGATTTTCAACACAAACTCTCTCGCGCAATTGTTGGCGAAAACCAAGCGGTAATCGTGGAGACGCTGAAATCGGCCAACATGATGAAGAACCCTCATCTGGCCCGCGCTATCGGCGATGCGGGCTGGCATGGATTTATCACGAAACTGGAATACAAAGCAGCAGAGAAAGGCGTGCATCTGGTCAAACTGGATCAATGGTTCACCAGTTCGAAAACCTGTCACTGCTGTGGTCATAAAATGCGGGAAATGCCCCTGAATAAGCGTATCTGGCAATGTCCTGTTTGTGGAGTCGGGCATGACCGCGATATCAACGCGGCAATCAACATCGAACGCAAGGGCATACAGGAATTACAGGCGGCGGGACTCGTCGTCTCTGCCCACGGAGGCCAGCGTAAATCCGTCACACAGACGGTTGCGGCCTGAGAAGTGGGAAGCCTCGCCGTTTACGGCGGGGAGCAGTCACTGAGCAAAAAATAATAATGTATGATAATTAAATTGCGATGCTTTTTTCACTGGTCGGAGAAGAAATCCAGCGGTGATAATTATTTTTTTGGTCAACAAAAAGCCGTGTTATTGGTAAGGCTCATAACCGACATGTACTATTATACCCGTCATCTTTCAAGTTGCTTCTTTGTTGGCTGCACTCGCTCACCCCGGTCACGCCAGCCACATAGTTAGCTATGCTCCCGGGGATTCTCTCCCTTGCCGTCGCGATGCATCTTGAAATCCATAGGGTATAGATCTGATTCAATAGGGTATGAAAAATAAGCTTTATTAAGATATTGAACAGATCAGCCACTTGTATAAACAATGGGTGGCTGTCAGGTTGAGCTTGATCTAATACAAATTCGCTTATTTTCGTGTACTGATTTTAACCTCCAGCTTACCTTTATTATCTGTTAATCCGGCACCATAACGCCCTTTTAAGTCATCATTGATACAAAGCTGTAATTCACCAGATAACCCACTCGGGACACTGGCTTCACAACTAATCAAAAAAACGCTTTCACCGACACGGCCTACCAGTGCGCCTACTGGCTGGCCTGGTAACGTGTAATCTTCCTGGGCAATATGAGCCTTATCTCCCTCTGCCTGGCAATCGTTGTACTTTGGGTCAAAAGACCATGTGCCGCTGATATAGGTAATGGTGGTTGTCTGGCTTGTATTGACTGTCACACCGCTATTCTGCCAAGGTTTATTCGCAAGTACAGACACAGTGACTGGATACAAAATATTGGCCGCTAACTCAGCTTCTTGGGCTTGAAAGCCAGCTCCATTTAAGGCTGTGACTAACTCTGGGCGAGTTGTCGCTGGATACACTTTAGGATCAAGCAACATTTGACCAACGTCTAGCGGAGGAAGCGTTGGGAAGTGCTTGTGCAGTGCAACTGCAATCTCGTTAGCAGGAAAGTCAAGATCACGTAAAATAACAGCAATATCAATGGGGTAGAGTGGAGTCATTAACATCTCTTTGGAGACTAAAGTCATAGCAATACTCCTTATATCTGTTGACTAAATAAACTCGCGATACAATTACCGTCTACCATAAATTTCTAGCAGGACGGCTGTTATTTCGCTGGCGCTGATGGCTGGATAGGCTGATTTTAATCCTTGCCCGGTTTCTATTGCTGGATAACCTGCCAGCGCCATAGTGCGACCTAATGTTTTGGCTTGGGTTGCAGGATATTGAGTGATTAATGTCTGTCCGCACTGACTGCCGGATAGGTGTTCGTCATACGCTTTCTGAGCCAATTGTTCTAGGGTTAATGCTTTGCCATATATAGCCAGTAGTATTTCGGTTATTTCGCTGGCGTTGATGGCTGGGTAGGCTGATTTTAATCCTTGCCCGGTTTCTATTGCTATATAGCCTACTTTTGCCATAGCTGCTGCTAGTATATTCGCCTTGAGATCAGGCAAGGATTCAATTATCAGTTTGCCGCAATCATGACCACTCATCTGTTGTTGATATGCCGACTGCGCAATTTGTTCTGGTGTTATCACCACCTCTATTGCCACTCCATCACTCCAGATACTTGGGATTGATGTTGCGGTGGTATCCGGCATGCTAGCTAAATAAAGTTGATATGTTCCTGCAATCGGGATCGGTGGTAAAGCGATATGGGCTCGTCCAGTTGTGGAATTCACAGTTTGTTGTATCCATGAATTGTTTGGAGCCAGTAAGTTGAGTAAATAATGAGTAATATCGGGACAGCATTGCCATTGAATCTCTATGCCCCCAGATTGGTAATTAGCCTGAATTTGCTGAGGAGTATCCAGACGTGACCATTGCTGAACCTGACAGAATTCGCTGGCAATATAATTGGGGTTGTTCAATGCTGCTAATGAAAAACGATATTTCCCGGCAGGTTTCAGCTTATCGAAAATAATAGCCGCTGAATTCTGTGGAGCGACAATTAAGCGGTTTTCGATTTGTCCATTTTCCTCGATTTGCACGTTATAGTGACTGGCGCCTGTTATCAGATTCCACTTCAATATAAGATTAATCTCTCTTTCAATAATGGATTTTGTTTCTAAATTAATGTTCAACTCCGGTATTGGCAGACGATGCTGCTGTAGTTGATTTTCTGAGCTGGTAAAGTTTTGCCTGGTGGCGGCGACTGACCAGGTATAAACGCCAGCGGCTAATTCCGGACTGATAGGTAAAATAACTGAATTATCTTTGTGATTTAGTTTGTTATTGAATAACGTTTCGTTATTTGGCGCTTTTAATTTGACCTGATAACCGTCAGCATTTTTCGTATAGCCCCATGCGAATTTAGCCTTACGATCCTCATAGGTTGCTGATAAATTCTCAGGCGGTTTGGGATCGGCAGGCTTGGGAGGATCGGGAGGCGTTGGTTTACTGTTAATTTCATCTTTAATTTTATTGATAATGTTACCGATGATAGCCGCTCCCGCAGCTACGCCCCCGGCAGCGGCTAAAGCTTCTGCGCCGCTCTGGATTGTTTCTGTTAGTGCGGCGTCAACTAGCCCCTCACACAGTAACGTCATGGCGTAATCAGCGGCTTTCTCGGCGGCTGTCAACGTCAGAAAGGCGGCGATAGCTTCACGATTTTCCAATAGCCCTTGAATGAAAGATTCAGCCGCGCTTTTCAGCGCTGCACCGATAGCATTAGGTAATTCCTCTAAAGAGAGGTTGTTTGGCAGTAAAAACTCTACGGTTTTTGGGAAGGAGAGAGTAACGAAATCCGTTCCTGCCATTGTCATGGTGTACTTACCGTTTAACACAAAATACAGTTGGTCATTCTGGCTGGAATTATCCGTCTTAGTATCGAACGACGGGGAAATAGAAAACCGGGATGTGAGTAAATGCTCATTGACAAAGTGGGTTAATTGGCCGCAATTGGAACCTTTACTGCTTGAGAATTTTTTTAATTCTTCGATAAAATTAATAAACTGGTTGTTATCTAAATTAAATGCCGGCCAGTCAGTGATTTTAAATCCTGCGCTTTTGCTATAGGAAAAACCTAATTTCGCTGAACTGGGTAATATCGGAGAAGAAATTTTGTCTGAGGACAATGAACCACTGATTTTTAATTCCCCAGTTTTCTCTTTTATACCTGATATTTCTACATTTAAACCAAAATCATGTTTAAAAAACAGCAGCCCACAGCGAAAGCCGAATTTATTTTCCTTGACGGTAGAGAAAAACAGGGTTGGACCGGGCTCCTGTCCAAAACCTGTAATTTGCAGTACAAATAATGAAATTGGATTAAGTAGCTGGATCTCTGCATTGACGCCTTCTTTGGTAATTTGTATATCTCCTTTGAGCTTCAAAGTTTCAATCAGTGTAATGTCAAACAGGGCATAGAGGTGAAATCCTGGTTGATAATCGGTGATATCCTGATTTAATAACAGAGACTTTTCGGCTAAAGAGGAAATAATCGTATTTTCCTGTTTAATGTCTCCATCTGTTTCGCGCCGGTAATAAAGGTTGCTTCCCGGATGAAAAACGATATCGATAAAATGACTTGGCCAGGAAAAAAGGGGACCAGCAAATGATGCCTCAAATATATCATGTATCGATAAATCTTTATTAATAGCGACTGAAGCCAGTATGGGGGTATTATCTAGAAAATAAAGATATCCACTTAATGCGGGTAGTTTTGCATAATTAATTGTTCCCTTTACCCAATATAATCCAACTTTAGGTTGTTTCTTTTCTGGCACGGCAAAGGTGTAATCAATGCCAAAAGATAAGTCATCAAATGTGACGCCAGTCATTCTTCCGTCAAAGGGCTGCTCAATAGTGCTTTCTGAGCCTTTATGACAGATTTTTAAAGATGCCTGTACTTGCTTTTCATCTGCCCTTAAAGCCCCGTCAAAACAATACGTTTTCTGGAACAAATCTAATGTGATAGTACCTGCTATTTCATATTTTGCGTAATTATCAAACTGATATTTCAGTATTAAATTATTGAAACCAAAAATCTTAAATAGTTTGAAATCAGGAAGAACGGCAGTATAGCGACTTTGTTTAATTGATTCGCCTGCGGATATTCCCCGATCCAAACGCCCACTGAGTGAGATGTCTGCCTGTGGTAGATCGCCATTTTTAACGCCAACTTCAATTAAGCTGTTAAATAAATAATTCCCTTTTAAACGCAAGGTTAGCCAGAAGGTACAACTATGGGATACCGGCGTTTCCATTTCTGTCACTGACTTTGGTAAGGGTATTTGTGGAAAAATGTTACACAGTTTCTCTGCTTCTGGTGGATTGGCATGATTGGAGAAAGTAAAAAAACCTGCATCCTGTATTAATAGCGGGGCTTCTTTCTCAGGTAAGTTAAGATGAAAAGCATGGTTGAGTAATTTAAAGATATTGAGATTGTCAGCTCCTGCTTTTTTTGCAGTCATATCGATATAGATTAGAGAATAACTATTGAATAAAGCAAGCTGGCATTGCATTGGGCTACGCATTTCGCCATCAAATATTTTGCACCAATCTAAATGGGCTTCAATCTCAAATCGTGTTCCCATATCTTACCTCAGATAATAAAATGTATCGCTAAGGCTATGTATTTATGCTTCTAAACGCATAGCCTTATATACCCGTCATCTTTCAAGTTGCCTCTTTGTTGGCTGCACTCACTCACCCCGGTCACATAGTTTGCTATGCTTCTTGAAATCTATTGGGTATATATCCGTTATCTTTCAAGTTGCCTCTTTGTTGGCTGCATTCACTCACCCCGGTCACATAGTTTGCTATGCTCCCGGGGATTCGCTCCCTTGCCGTCGCGATGCATCTTGAAATCTATTAGGTATATATCCGTTATCTTTCAAGTTGCCTCTTTGTTGGCCGCACTCGCTCACCTTGGTCACATAGTTCGCTATGCTCCCGGGGATTCGCTCCCTTGCCGTCGCGACGCATCTTGAAATCCATAGGGTATAGTCAATATTGAGCGGATAATTTAGGATTTTGTTTCTGGGTCAAACTTCTTGTCTGTTTTGTTGTATTTACCCTCGGAAACAACAACATTAAGACTTTCCACTACCTTATCAACACCGGTTTCTTTCAATAATGAACCTGGTGGCGCAACGGCAATATAGATATGTTCTGAATTACCGATAGCGACTTCTAATAAAGTATTTGCAGGTTGTCCATCTTTTTCGGGTGAAACTACACTAAAAAGAAAAGGCGCTTCTGGAGCCGGGGTTGCCGATGGAATATTTAAATCAACGTTATAACTGTCTTTACCAAGTTTAAGTTTGACTGATATGACTGCGCTTAGACCGCTCATTGTTATTCTCCTAATTGGCATATAATAGCAGAGAATCCATCTTTGGCCTGATGGAAACATTTTGTCACTTTACTGCATAATAATAGTTTAATCTGGAGTCTAATTCACTAAGTAATCTAGTTAATTAATGTGATGAATATCTATATAATGATTGTAATCGTGAAATGGAATGGTTGAATGAATTAAATTTAATTTAAAGATAAATGATTGCGGGGTTGTTTTTATTGTTTTTGGCTATATGAAATTAATATTCTTATATTTAAATATATTATTTTTAAAATTGAATTATTTTACGTAGAAAAGATTAACGGTGATATCTTTATGTTACCTAACTTTTTTGACACGCTATAATTGTTACGAATAAATAAAGCCAGCATGCTTGCATGTGTATTGCTACTAGATTGACATAAACATACTTTGCAATACTGGCTTTTGTTGCAGTATTAATCTTATTTTAATACTTTAGTTATTGATTCTTTCTGTTTTATAACGATATATGTCACCATCAGAAATAAATATCAGCCGGTGAGTAATGCATTGCGGCGCATCTTCCTGATGGTGAGAAACAAACAGGAGCTGGGTATCACCGTCAGCAATCATGATATCAATGAAACGTAATATTAACTGACGGTTAAGTGGATCAAGCCCTTGCAGAGGCTCATCAAGGATCAATAAAGCCGGATGTTTAACCAGTGCGCGAGCTATCAGAACAAGCCGTTGTTGCCCCCATGAAAGGCTGTGAAAGGGGCCGTTGGCAATCTGAGCAGATAATCCCAGTAAAGCCAGCCATTCATCAGCAAGTTGCTGTTGGCGATCTGATACTGTCTGGTAAAGACCAATTGAATCGAAGAAACCGGATAGAATCACATTACGAACGCTGATACTGACACGATATTCCAGATGAATACTGTTGCTGACATAACCTATATGACGTTTGATATCCCAAATCGTTTCGCCACTACCGCGTTGGCGACCAAAAAGGATCAGCTCATTACTGTAGCCTTGAGGATGATCTCCGGTAATCAGACTCAAAAGCGTTGATTTTCCAGCACCATTTGGGCCAATAATTTGCCAATGTTCACCTGAATTCACTTGCCAATCTAGTCCATGCAAAATTGGCTGATCATTATATTGAACGACACCGTTACGTAGGATAATCAGCGGTTGATCGGATGGTAGCTTATCATCGACAGGAAATTCATCTGTTTCAGGTAAATGAATACCGCCCAATTTTTCACTGTGAGCCAGTTGAGCCACCAGTGAATCTGCCATCACTTTTTCTTTGATGCCAACAGACGTTAGCTGGCAGTCCGCTAATACGCCAATCTGATTAACAAAATCTGGGATTTCACTGAACCGGTTAAGGATAAGTACTAGAACGATTCCTTTTGATGATAATTTTTCCAGTAATTCAGCGAGTTGACCACGGGCGAATAGATCAAGGCCATTGAAAGGTTCATCAAGGATCAACAAATCAGGTGAAGTCATCAATGCCTGGCAAAGCAGTGTCTTGTGGGTTTCACCGGTAGAAAGATATTTAAAACGACGGGAAAGTAAATCCATAATACCGAACTGTTTTGCCAGTTCCAGGCAAAGTTCATTATCTTTATGATAAAGCTGGATGATTTCTGCCGCAGTGCGGCCGGTATCATCTTCATCATCACTGAGCATATCAGTATTATTGCGTTGCCATTCTTCTTCCGTCAGTTTTTGTAATTGTTCTTGAGAGACGCGGGCGCACCGGTGAAATGAGCAATTTCGTTCGCCGGAAAGTAGGACTAGTTCATTTGAAAGTGCGCGGGCCAATGATGATTTTCCGCTACCATTAGCGCCAATAAAAGCCCAATTTTCGCCGGAGGCTATTTTTAGTGATGATAACTGCAAGGTACGAGTAGCACTTAAACGGAAACAGCCTTGCGTTATTTGCAATTCAGACATCTTTTATTCCTTTTTAAGCAACGCAAACATCTTCCCACAAATAAGCGGAATGCCGCAGAATGTCAATATTAACTTTTAATTAACATTTAATATTGGACATTAGGGAATGTGTGAGGTACGTAATGTCATGATATTCCCTGATATTATGAGTCGTTCAGTGATAATGGCGGCAATTCTTAACACAGAGTTGCAATAATTATCTGGTCAGCATTAAAAAGTGCAGTGATTTTATCTCCAGGATGTAGTTTCAGGTCGTTTGCTTCTTGATTAGGTAGAGTAGAGCAGAGGATTGCCCCGCCATCAAGGGCAATAATAATTTCAGTGTTCTCTTCGCCTGTTTCAATTTTACTGATCTGTCCTGTCAGAGTATTGTCAAAATGACCGCTAGAAAACGGCTCTTTAGTGAGTTTTACCCAAGGTGCTTTAATGAGCGCCAATACCTCCTTACCTTCTACCAAGTCGAGACGATTAGCGCTTTGTTCTGTTAATGCTGCGTTCAGTGATGTTTGACCATCTGCCAGCAATATGCGGACATGTTGCTGTACCGGATTATGGTCACGGTCAGTAATTGTGCCAAAGAATTGGTTACGGGCGCTGGTTTGCAGAGAAAACCGGGAAATGGCAGCTAACAGGCTATCGAGAGGAAGTTGGTCATCTTTTAGCACATCAAAGGCTTTTTGCTGAATTTGTGTCAGTAGATCGTAAAGTTGCAACAGACGTTCGCCATAATGGGTAAGATTTGCCCCGCCGCCTCCTTTACCACCTGTAGCACGGTCCACCACTATTTCATCTGCTAACTGATTCATTTCGTTAATAGCATCCCAGGCGCTTTTATAGCTGATCCCCGCCAGTTTTGCCCCTTGGCTGATGGAGCCCGTTACTTTAATCTGTTTAAGTAATAATATTCGCCGTGGATCTGCGAATAACCGTTGCTGTAATTTCAGTGTCAATAGAATTTCGGCTTGCATAATAGTTTTTTTCAGGGAATATAATCGTAAATTTTTATTGGATAACTCGGGAAAACGCACGTTTAGCCGGTTACTGTTGTTTGTCTTTTGTCTAGAATAGTACTAATTATAGCGGTATTACCCGCTATAGTTAAAAATGTGTTATGTTTCTGGCTCATTAAATGAGCCACTATGTGAGGCTGCCATGTTTGAGTTGATTAAAAGTATGGCTTTTGCCCTGGTTATGGTACCGGTGGTGATGGTCGGAATTTTAGGTTTAATTTATGGTCTTGGGGAGCTGTTTAATATCGTTTCCCGTATTGGCCGTTCTGAAAAGTAAAATTAATATTTTTTTTACACCAGATGCTATTCTGATTACCCGGTAATTAACCGGGTAATTTGTCTTAATTAATTATAATCATTTCCATTTTATTCATTTGGTTTTTCTATTACAGTATTTTAATTCGAATTAAATTAGATAGTAAAAGTTGCTCACAATTTGCCGATTAATATTGGAACACTCTTCCATTTAGCGCTATATCTTGTTATACACAACGAACTAATGGGTAAGAAACAGGTGGAAAACAAATGAAAAAGAGTTTTGGCAAACTGCTAGTCGGCGTTGTCGTTTCTTTTGCTTTGACGTGGCAAGCGTGGGCTACGGAAAAAGTCACGTTATTCGCTGCTGCCTCGTTGACTAATGCACTTGATGATATTGCGCTACAGTATAAGCAAAAGACAAAAGGTGAAGTGATAGCTTCTTATGCTTCATCTTCCACTTTGGCTCGCCAAATTGAGCAAGGTGCGCCGGCAGATATTTTTATTTCGGCTGATCAACAGTGGATGGATTATGTTGCCGGGAAGAAACTGATTATTGATGAAACTCGGTTAACTATGCTGGGAAATCAACTGGTTCTGATTGCGCCGAAGGCGAGTAAACTCAATAAAGTTGACATTAATAAAGAAACTAAATGGAAATCCTTGTTAGAAGGCGGTCGTCTTGCGGTTGGCGATCCAGATCATGTTCCTGTGGGTATTTACGCTAAAGAGTCTCTGCAATATTTGGGAGCATGGGAGACGGTTAATCCTCTGTTGGCGCGTACCAGTAATGTGCGCAGTGGTCTGGCGCTGGTGGAACGCGCTGAAGTTCCGTTGGGTATCGTTTATGGTTCAGATGCCATTGCGAGTGATAAAGTCAAAGTGGTGGGGATCTTCCCAGAGGAGAGCCACAAGCCTATTGAATACCCAATGGCGATAATCAAAGACCATAGTAATCCCACCGTTATCAATTTTTATGAATATTTGAAAACCCCCGAAGCCGTTGCCATTTTTAAACGTTACGGTTTTCACCCACTTTAGGAATAGACTTTTTGGTTATGTTGAGTGAATACGAATGGCAAGCCATCATCCTGAGTCTGAAAGTTTCAGGTATGGCGGTATTACTTAGTCTGCCATTTGGGATCTTGATGGCGTGGATTCTTGCTCGTTTCCGGTTTCCCGGTAAATCATTACTCGACAGTATCATCCATCTGCCGCTGGTGTTACCGCCAGTGGTAGTGGGTTATTTGCTGTTGATCAGTATGGGACGCCGGGGCTTTATCGGTGAATGGTTATATGACTGGTTTGGGATCAGCTTTGCATTTAGTTGGCGTGGCGCTGCATTGGCTTCTGCTATTGTTGCTTTTCCGTTGATGGTTAGGGCGATACGTCTGGCGCTGGAAAGTGTTGATCGGCGGCTGGAGCAAGCTGCTCGGACGTTGGGCGCGAATCCGTTTAAGGTATTTTTTACTATCACATTGCCGCTCTCTTTGCCTGGAGTCATTGTAGGTACTGTTTTGGCATTTGCCCGTTCATTGGGTGAATTTGGCGCAACCATCACTTTTGTGTCCAATATTCCAGGTGAAACGCGGACGATCCCTTTGGCAATGTATACCTTGATTGAAACGCCTGGAGCAGAAACTGCCGCGGCTCGTTTGTGTATCATCGCCATTATTCTGGCGTTGATATCACTGATGGTTTCTGAATGGTTAACCCGTTGGGGAAGAAAACGTTTGGGAGCAACATGTTAGAGCTGGATTTTGAGCAACAACTTGGCGATCTTCATTTACAGGTCAATACAGAGCTACCCACTGAGGGGATCACCGCTATTTTTGGCCTTTCAGGCGCCGGGAAAACGTCACTGATAAATGTTATTGCTGGTTTGATATGCCCACAGAAAGGGCGGATTGCCCTTAATGAGCATGTACTGGTCGATATTGAAAAAGGTATCTGCTTGCCGCCAGAGCAACGTCGTATAGGTTATGTTTTTCAGGATGCCCGGCTTTTTCCTCATTATCGAGTAAAAGGTAATCTTCAATACGGGATGTCGCCGGAGATGAAACCAGAATTTGATAGCATTGTTAGTTTGCTAGGGATTGAGCACTTATTATCCCGTTTTCCTCTTACCTTGTCCGGTGGTGAAAAACAGCGGGTTGCTATCGGTCGTGCTTTATTGACGGCGCCTGATCTGTTGTTAATGGATGAACCGTTGGCATCGTTGGATCTCCCCCGTAAAAGAGAACTATTGCCTTATCTTGAAAGGCTGTCTGAAGAGATTAATATCCCGATTTTGTATGTCAGTCATAATCTGGATGAGATTCTTCGTCTGGCAGAAAATGTCCTGGTCATGGATAACGGAAAAGTCAGAGCAACAGGAAAATTGGAAGAAGTTTGGTCCAGTAGTGCATTACGTCTTTGGTTACAAAAAGATACTCTTAGCAGCATTTTGAATGTTTTGATGGTTGAACATCATAATCGTTATGAAATGACTGCGGTAGCGCTCGCTGATCAGGCTTTATGGTTGCCGAAAATTGATGTTCAACCGGGAACCGATTTGCGTATCAGAATAGATGCTTCAGATGTTTCATTAATACTGGAACCTCCGCGCGGCAGTAGTATCCGTAATATTCTGGCTGTGAAAGTGGTTGAATTTTTTGCTGATAATGGGCAAGTCGATGTCAAATTGGCACTGAGTGGTCACTATTTATGGGCGAGGATCACCCCGTGGGCAAGAGATGAACTTAATTTGCGGCCCGGGCAGTGGCTTTATGCTCAGATAAAAAGTGTTTCTCTTCATCGACAACTGTAATTTCTACTATACCCTATGGATTTCAAGATGCATCGCGACGGCAAGGGAGCGAATCCCCGGGAGCATAGCAAACTATGTGACCGGGGTGAGCGAGTGCAGCCAACAAAGAGGCAACTTGAAAGATGACGGGTATATAAATAACAACGGGGAGCCTATCGCAGGGTTCCCCGGATGGTGGTTTTGTCAGACAAGCGATTAAAGAACGTACTTGCAAATAACTTCGGCAATACCTGGCTGAGTATTATCCAGCGTCACCAGATCGGCTTGCTCTTTAATGGCATCCCCACTATTACCCATAGCGACACCGAGTCCGGCGGCTTTTAGCATGCTCAGGTCATTAAAGTTATCGCCAAAAGCGATGACATCTTTCATGCTCATTCCCTGTGATTCAACCCACTGTTTCAAACGCATCCCTTTACTGTTACCTTTCTTGGTAATATCCACCTGATCGAACCATGACCATTCACACGAAAGACCTGTATCATTTTCGATTTGTGCAGTCACTTCCCGTAGCTTGACTAAATCAGGAGAGCTGGTGGCGAATTTCCAGATAGACTGTACTTCATCAATGGCATGCTGAAAACTAGTAACATGTCGCATAGTTGGGCGTTGAGATTCAGGCAAGGTTTCAGACCATTTCATGGTACGGAGAACTGTGTCATACGGTTCTTCGTATAGCATGGCGTCATCCACATACATCAGACGGTGAATATCTGTGTTTTTTAAATGGGTGAGAACTTTTATGGCTTCCTGAGATGACAGTGGATCTGAGGCTAATACTTTCTTTTCATGGTAATCATACAGATAAGTACCATTACAACAGATGGCAGGAGTATCGAGTTGCAAAGCCTGATAAAAAGGGTGGATAGCGACATGATGACGTCCAGTGGCAATCAGCACCTTAATACCAGCTTTACGTGCTTCATTTAGTACAATGAGTGATTCTGACAGGATATTTTTTTGAGGATCGAGTAGTGTACCATCCAGATCCAGTGCAATGATGCGATATGACATAAATTAGCCTCATAACTATATATAATATAAGGATATTACATTGGAACTGAATAAAGCTACACCAATTGTGCGGTGAGTTTAACCGATAAAACCAATTAAGGAGTGAAGATGAAACAAGTGGTTTATACGGCGAGTCCAAACAGTTGTCAGATTCATGTTTGGAACTTGAATAGTGAAGGTGAGTTATCACTCATTCAGACAGTTGATGTACCGGGGGAAGTACAACCAATGGTGGTTAGCCCGGATCGTAAACATCTTTATGTTGGCATCCGGCCACAATTCAGTATTGTCACTTACCAGATTGGCTCTAGTGGGGAACTGGTACAACAGGGGATTTCATCAATACCGGGTAGCCCGACTCATATCTCTACCGATAAACAGGGCCGCTTTCTGTTTTCTGCCTCCTATAGTTATAACAATCTAAGTGTCAGCCTAATTGATGAACAGGGGGTTGTGGGCGAACCTGTTCAGGTTATTGCAGGCTTGCAAACACCGCATTCGGCTAATATTGACTGGGATAATAAACAACTATTGGTTCCTTGTCTGAAAGAAGATCGCATCCGTATTTTTGAGATGACAGAAGAGGGTTATCTGACAGAAAAACGTGCTGAGGAAATCCCTACGGCAATGGGTGCGGGTCCTCGCCATATGGCGTTCCATCCGAATCAGCAGGTGATTTACTGTATTAATGAACTGGATGCTACGGTGGATGTTTATCGCAAGTGGGAAAAATACCGGATTATTCAGACGATTGATTCATTGCCGACAGATTTAGCGGGTGTTCGTTGGTCTGCGGATATTCATATTACACCGGATGGTCGTCACCTTTATACCAGTGAACGTACTTCAAGTTTGATCAGCCATTTTGTTATTTCGCCAGATGGCTTTAATTTAACGTTGGCAGGGCACTATAAAACTGAAACTCAGCCGCGCGGTTTTGCTATTGATCACAGTGGAAAATACTTAATTGCATCCGGTCAAAAGTCTGACCATATTTCAGTTTCTTCTGTAGATAAATATACCGGTAAATTGACTGAATTAACGCGTTATCCAGTGGGTAAAGGCCCAATGTGGGTTACAGTGCTGGCCTTGTGAATCTGATAGACGTTCATGTAAATAATCGGTAATCGTTAGAGCAAGTTTGAGTTAATACAACCGCTAAATTTTGCGGTTATTCAACCGGACAGGTGCAAAAATGGTTTTCTGTGCTTGCCCGGTTGTACTAAATGCGTTAGCAAAATTTTCTGGTTATTTGAGTTTGAAGCTTGCTAGTAAAAGTTTTCTATAAATTTTCGAGTATTGAAATTGCTATTTTTGTCAGGTTATATACACAGAAATAAATTAGCAAACAATTTCTTACTATGATTTATTGCGACCATTTATGATTAACCACGCTAACGAAGTTAAGCCTGTTCAACATTTTTTGCATTGGGATACTGATTTGGACTTGCTTCTGGGATAAATCTTACTAGTGTTCCGGTGCTATAGTTTTGAATATCATTTTTCATATCCTTAGCGCTGGCAAAAAATATAGCTTTATCCTTTTGGCTTTTTATCAAAGCATATCGGGTATCGACGATTTTTATTATTTTTCCTATATGAGTAGCATCTAGTTTATTTTCATCACCCCATCCTGTTATTATTGGTAAAGATGATAGCCCAGCAGACAATTGTTTATTTTTCCAAAGAGAATGAATATTGCATAATTCACTCATCTTGATGTTATTTTCAATAATAGATAACAGTTTTAAATTAGATGGGTTGATCCATTTGATAACCTTCAGGCATTTCTCATAGCTTTCAACAACTTTATTAATTATATGTTCCACTTGATATGCATTTTTAGAACGCCACAAAGGTTCATGATGTGATAATCGATTTCGAATTTTGTTGATTTCTTTTAATTCGTTGCCAATGCTATTAATAGAAAGAGGGCGTTGGGTCTGTATATCTAGAGCATATGGGAAAACCAATCCGCGAAGCTTAGGCCATAATGTCAGATATGAATTTCTTTGTATATCGTAACTATTATTTACCATTGATATCCAGAAACCCAATGTGAGTTTTGCAATATAGTTTTCGGGTGTTAATGTTTTCCCATCTTTTTGTAGTTGTCTTGTTGCTGTCAAAATGTTCCTATATGCTTCGGCATTATTTTGTTGAGTGAAAACATTAATAAACCAAAGTTTATCAATCTTGTTTTTTTCTATTTGCCATTGCTCTTGGTTAAATGTGTTTTCTATTTTTATCTCTTCATAACGGATATATCCTTGATAAATAGCATTACGTAGAGAGACTTCGATAATTTGGAGCGCGGGGAAAAAAGCACTGGCAAGTTGTTTGTTCCACAGATAAATACCCAAGCATTCTTCTTTTGTTATTCCTCCTAATACAGGAAGCTGGTAGGTGGAAAACCTGTGATTTGATAGTGAATCTATAATTGTCGTTATAGTCATAGTTGTTTACCTCCTTTAAGGTTGCTCAAGTATACTTACTTAAGGTTTGATTTACATTCTATGTGAAACAGGAATTGACGCTTTTGATGATTTGTTGGATAATCTTTGCCCAGAGGTAACTCTACTTGTGTAAGCACCCGCCCCTACTCATTACGAAGGTCGGAGTGTGGAGAAATTTTTCGAAAAAGGCTCCCGATTGGGGGCCTTTTTTGATCGAGTTGAAATTCAGTTTTACTAATTGTTCTCAATACATTCAGAAGAATTTCTTCAATAATAAAAAATTACAAATTAATTGCACCAGAGATAGCCTTTGTCAGGAGTGAAAGTTGTTCTGGTTGAATAATATAAGGCGGCATCAAATAGATCAGCTTGCCAAATGGTCTTATCCAAACACCTTGAGAAACAAAATGGTGTTGTAGCACCGCCATATTCACAGGCTGTTTCATCTCCACGACGCCAATTGCACCTAATACCCGAACATCGGCCGCTCTTGCATGATATTTTAGTGGCATCAACTCAGTATTTAATTGATTTTCAATTGATTTAACACGTTGTTGCCAAGGGCTTTGTAATAACAATTTCAAATTGGCTTCTGCTACGGCACAAGCTAATGGATTGCCCATAAATGTTGGGCCATGCATAAAACAGCCTGCTTCGCCATTGCTAATCGTTTCGGCTACCTTACGGGTTGTCAGTGTTGCTGATAGTGTCATATAGCCGCCTGTCAGCGCTTTTCCTACACATAAAATATCTGGCTCAATTTCAGCATGTTCACAAGCAAACAATTTTCCTGTGCGGCCAAAACCGGTGGCAATTTCATCCGCAATTAATAGAACCTGATGCTGATCACAAAGCATTCTGACCTGACGCAGATATTCAGGATGATAAATTCGCATTCCTCCAGCGCCCTGTACGATAGGCTCAAGGATCACCGCGGCAATATCACAGGAATGCTGCTCCAGCAGAGTACGAAATGGCATGATATCTCGCTCGTCCCATTGAGAATTAAATCCGCACTGAGGAGATTCGGCAAACAGATGGGGCGGCAGATAGCCTTTGTAGAGATTATGCATTGAATTGTCGGGATCACAGACAGACATAGCGCCGAATGTGTCGCCATGATAACCGTGGCGTAATGTCAAAATACGCTGACGTTTCTCACCTTTTGCTTGCCAGTATTGCAATGCCATTTTTAGCGCCACTTCCACCGCGACAGAACCTGAATCCGCCAGAAAGACACATTCCAGTGATGATGGGGAGATTGCCACTAATTGTCTGCAAAGTGCGATTGCGGGTGGATGGGTAATTCCACCAAACATAACATGGGACATCTGATCAATCTGAATTTTAGCAGCTTGGTTCAGTACCGGATGGTTATATCCATGAATGGCAGCCCACCAGGAAGACATGCCATCCACCAACTTACGACCATCAGCCAACTCTAGTTCTACACCAGAAGCGCCAACAACCGGATAGACCGGGAGAGGTTTGGTCATAGAGGTATAAGGATGCCAGATGTGGTGCAGATCAAATTCAATATCGGAAGAGGTCATAAGGCTGATGTAAACTTATTTATTTGAAATTGGTTGACAGTATAACGGCATTATTTAAACTGGCTAGACTTTTTTCACACTGGAGATGTTATTGTGATTGAACGTAAGCAATGGACAATTAAGCAGGCGCAAGAGCTGTTTGATAAGCCTTTTTTCGAATTATTATTTCAAGCGCAACAGGTTCATCGTATGTACTTTGACCCACAGCAAGTACAGGTCAGTACACTACTTTCCATCAAAACCGGGGCTTGTCCGGAAGATTGCAAATATTGCCCGCAAAGTTCCCGTTACAAAACAGGTCTTGAAAAAGAGCGGTTGATGGAAGTGGAACAAGTAATTGATTCTGCTCGTAAGGCTAAAAATGCGGGTTCAACACGTTTTTGTATGGGTGCCGCGTGGAAAAACCCCCATGAGAGGGATATGCCTTATCTGGAGAAAATGGTTAAGGAGGTCAAAGCACTGGGAATGGAAACCTGCATGACACTGGGCATGCTCAATGGTTCACAAGCGCAGCGGCTGGCGGATGCAGGATTAGATTACTATAACCACAACCTGGATACCTCGCCGGAATTTTATGGCAACATCATTACGACCCGGACCTATCAGGACAGATTGGATACCCTTGATAAGGTACGAGAGGCGGGCATAAAAGTGTGTTCTGGCGGTATTGTCGGTCTGGGTGAAGCGATCCGTGATCGGGCCGCGTTATTGGTACAACTGGCAAATCTGCCAAAACCGCCGGAGAGTGTCCCCATCAACATGTTGGTTAAAGTCAAAGGTACGCCACTGGCTGATAACGAAGATGTAGACGCTTTCGATTTTATCCGTACTATTGCGGTTGCCAGGATCATGATGCGGTCTTCTCATGTCCGGTTATCCGCAGGTCGTGAACAGATGAATGAGCAGACACAGGCAATGTGTTTTATGGCTGGCGCCAATTCTATTTTCTATGGCTGTAAGTTGCTCACTACGCCTAACCCGGCGGAAGATAAGGATTTACAACTGTTCCGCAAGTTAGGCATTAATCCTCAGCAGACTCAGACGGCATTTGGTGATAATCAGCAACAGCAGTATTTGGCAGAAGCCATTATCAATGCGGACAACGAACAATTTTATAATGCGGCATTATAATGGGCTGGTCATCTTATCTTTCCCGGCAATTATCTGAGCGTCGGGACACTTCGCTATGGCGTCAGCGGCAGGTTAATCAGAAATCGGATGGGCGTTTCCTGTATACCAATGATGGCAAATATCTTAATTTTTCCAGTAATGATTACCTTGGGCTGAGTTCAAATCCCGCAGTCATTTCCGCATGGCAGCGGGGAGCGGAACAATATGGTGTTGGCAGTGGTGGTTCAGGCCATGTTATCGGTTATACAAAAGCTCATCAGCTATTGGAACAACAACTGGCTGACTGGTTAGGTTATCCAAAGGCATTGCTGTTTATTTCTGGATATTCTGCTAATCAGGGAGTGATTGCCTCGTTAATGACGAAACAGGATCGAATTATTGCCGATCGTCTGAGTCATGCCTCATTAATGGAAGCCGCCATACATTCCCCCGCTCAGCTACGGCGTTTTCTGCATAATCAACCTGAATCACTTGCAGATTTATTGGCAAAGCCTTGTATTGGAAAGACGCTAGTGGTGACCGAAGGTGTGTTCAGTATGGATGGTGATTGCGCACCGTTAGCCGATATTTATCAGCAAACCAGAATTTCTGGCAACTGGTTAATGGTAGATGATGCTCATGGTATTGGTATCTGTGGTGAACAGGGCAGGGGAAGCTGCTGGCAACAGAAAGTTAAACCGGAGATCTTGATTGTGACTTTTGGCAAAGCATTTGGGTTGAGTGGTGCCGCGGTGCTTTGCGATGAGCAGACAGCCGAATATCTGATTCAATACTCACGCCATCTTATCTACAGCACTGCTATGCCTCCGGCACAAGTGCAGGCTATTTCTGAAGCGGTTCGGCAGATACAATCTGGTGATGAATTGCGCCAACGATTACAACAGAATATCAATGACTTCCGTCGGCAGGCACAGAAGCTATCATTCAATCTGACAGATTCAACCACAGCAATTCAGCCATTGGTTGTGGGTGATAATGAGCTGAGTGTCTCCTTATCTCAGTATCTGCAACAAAAAGGGATTTGGGTTAAAGCTATTCGCCCGCCAACAGTGCCGCCGGGCAGCGCCAGATTACGTATTACTTTGACGGCCAACCATATACCACAGGATATTGATATGTTGATGGAGGCATTGCATGGGTTCCGTAGCTGAATTTGTCAATAAACAGGCGATTGCTGGAGCGTTTGGGCGAGCGGCCGCCAATTATGATGTGGTGGCGAAATTACAGCAACAAACCGGTGAATTCCTTATGCAACAAGTTGGTGAGCATCCTGGCGAATTAGTATTGGATGCTGGTTGTGGCACGGGTTTTTTTAGTCACCGCTGGCGGCAACAAGGGAAGCAGGTTATTGCCTTGGATTTAGCATCGGGTATGTTGGCCCATGCCCGTAGACGGTTGGCGGCTGATTATTATCTGCAAGGGGATATTGAACATTTAGGGCTTGCTGACAGCAGTGTTGATATCTGTTTCAGTAATCTGGTTGTTCAGTGGTGCGATAATTTATCCAGCGCTTTAAGAGAGCTTTATCGGGTAACCCGTCCTGGTGGATTGATTCTGTTTTCCACCTTGGCTAAAGGTTCATTACATGAATTGAAGCAAGCTTGGAGTGCGGTTGATAACTACCAACATATTAATCACTTCCTGCCGCAACAGACGATTAAAGATGCTTGTCGGGGATTCCGGCATTGTCTTATTAGTCAGGTTTATCGTCAGCAATATTCTCATATATTGCCGCTATTGGGTTCGCTGAAAGGGATTGGCGCGACTCACCTTCATTATGGGCGCCAGCAAGGATTGATGACGCGTGGACGGCTGACTGCTTTGGAGCAGGCTTATCCACGAGAAAATAAACATTTACCTCTTAGCTATCAGGTTGTCTTTGGAGTGATTTATCGTGACTAAGCGCTGGTTTTTGACGGGTACAGATACCGAAGTGGGTAAAACAGTTGTAAGTTGTGCTTTATTACAAGCGGCAACTAAAGCAGGATATAAAACAGCAGGTTATAAACCCGTCGCTTCCGGTAGTGAAATAACGTCGGCAGGTATTCGTAATTCTGATGCGCTGGCATTGCTGGCAAATAGTTCTGTGCCTTTGCAATATGAAGAAGTAAATCCGTTAGTATTTATTGAAGCAACATCACCCCATATTGCCAGTGATGATCTGAATCAGCCTATTGATTTTGCTGTTATGTCTACGGGGCTGCGCCAGTTAGAAAAGAAAGCGGACTGGGTTTTAGTTGAGGGCGCTGGTGGTTGGTATACCCCTTTATCGCAATCGGCGACTTTTGCTGACTGGGTGGTTAAAGAGCAATTGCCGGTTATTTTGACCGTGGGGGTGAAACTGGGTTGTATTAATCACGCGATACTTACCGTGAAGGCTATTATAGGTTCAGGGTTACATTTTGCAGGCTGGATAGCTAATGAGGTTGAACCCGCAGGCAAACGTCAGCAAGAATATTTGGCGACATTAAAACGTATGTTACCTGCGCCTTTATTGGGTACGATCCCTCATTTAACGCCAGAATATTTTAATCATCTAGGGGAATATATAGATTTAAAATTACTGGCTAATTGAATTATTAATTCAATCTGGTTGAGTGTTATTTTAGTGTTATGATGGATAGTTATAGCATTTATATCTTTGGTAATGAATATATTGATTTTACTGTTGATTATTCATTGTGAGCCATTTTAGAACAATATGCCGGAATGATGTTCCGGCATAAAAATGATATTTTTCAATAAGTTTTATATGCTCTAACAAGACTAAACCTCTATTTATACTTCAGCAAGTTTTTTATTGACTGGAGCATCTGTTGGTCGGTTTATATAATTCCTGAATATCTTTCTTACCAGATAAATAGGGCCTACACCTAGAATAGAATAAGCCACTTTAATGAGGAACTGGGCGATAATCATTTCTTTTATAATATCTATACTGAGAACGCCATAGAAAGCAACTGAGCAGAATATTATGCTATCGAATGCTGAGGCGATAACAGTACTGGTGATTACTCGCAGGAAAAGATATTTTGAATTGGTGAGAGATTTTATTTTGCAAAGGAGATATGAGTTTATATTTTCAGAGATAAAATAAGCAAGAGATGATGCCAGTAATACAGATACGATACTATTCACTATTCCATTATAAGTTGCACCAAACTCCCATCCAGGCACGCCCGGCATCAGTGCGGTTCCCCACAGCCCGAGAACAAATAATAAGTTCGCTGCAAAAGAGATAATAATCGTTCTTCTTGCCAGACGTAAGCCATAGAATTCGTTGAGAATATCGACCAGTAAGAAGGTAATAGGGTAAATAAAAACGCCAGGAGGCGTGACGATATCAAGGATCGGGATATGAATGGGCTTCACACCACATATGGTAGAGAAAATATAGATAACACTGAGCGCAATGCTAATCAGTAAATAGGCTTGCCATGAGCGTTCATGACGATCCCCAAGTTCATAAGCTGTGACAATATTACTGTGGCTGTATAATTTCCGATATATCGTACTGAGCTCATGCCTGCTCAGATCTTCTGAAATATCACTGTCAGCTAGCTCTTTTAACCCCATAGTAATGGTCTTGCCGGTCGCGAGTACCATGACATTCGCCGATAATTTACCGTATCTTGTGAATCCCAGTAATTTAAACTTCTGATTTGCTGTCATTTATAGTCTTTCTCCTACGATGTAGCCTAAGAAATGAGCATTTTTGTAGGGTTTCCTATCAAGACAGTCATCATTTTTTTCTTGCCGGATAAAGAACCCAATTCCCTTAGCGTAATACAATAATGGCGTATTGGTGACTAATGCGGGGGGACGTTTTATAAGGATCACCTCGCCGGGAATGAATGTATCTTCTATTGCCGATTCAACTTTGAGCGCCAGCATGTTTGATTCATCGCCAAAGAAATAGGTAAGTGGATACTCGGTAACAAGCTGACCTATTTTTTTCTCAGAAACGGATAAGAATTCAGATTGTGGAACAATAGGGATAGCCGAAGGATTTTTATTGCCTTCGGTTGAGAGTGTTTCATTGAGGCGTTCTAATTGTTCAAGATCATAATATTCTATTTCTTCACAGGAAACACCGAAAAAATCGGAGATCCGAAGAACAGTAGATTGTTGAACGTTATTGACTTGTCCTTCCAGGATTTTATAAATGGTGGTACGGGTTAATCCAGTTCGATTGGAAAAAGAACTCTTGGTTTCTCCACGGGTACGTATCAAATATTCTATATTTTTAATGATATTCGTTTTTCGCTGTGCGTTAGACGTTTTCATGAGAATCCTTTATATAAAGATAACAGCATTACTATATGTTACTTGATGATATTGTCCAGTGTGAAAAAACCACTTATTGTGATAATTTATTGATTTTATTTTTAATATCTTATTTTTCTGATTATCTATATTAGCACATCCCATATCAGAAAATGCTCATGGATTTACATTTATATTCTAAAAATGAAAGTTAAATCATAGAATTAAGTGAAATTCATTATAAAGTTTACACAAAACTGAACTTTATGTTTATTTTTGTGTTGACTTTATGGATTTTATTATAATAATGTTAAGTTGTGTTGATGTGTTTTTGGGTCATCAGATAGCATCAAACAAAATATTATTCTTATTATAAATCTCTCGGGGAAGAGCTACTTTATCCGTCGAGTCTGAAAGTGGGTTATTTCTTTTAGCACTAGGGAATCACCAGAAAACAGCGGAAGTAAAATAAACATTAGGAATGAGATTAATAAATCAATAAAATAATAACATAGTTAAAACACCAGGAAATGGCAGTATAAAGATGCTTTGGAACAGCAATCGATTGAGATTATGAATGATAGATACAAAGTAAGTTTTTCGATCGAAAATAGCCAGAAAAATATTGGACGTTTTACAAGGGCAGTGTCGATTTGATATTTGTGTATCTATCATTTTTTTATGTGTTCGTGATGGAGCTCATTTTGTAAAATAGGGGATATGCTGATGCAAATTCATTAATTTATCAAGGATATACCTTAATATCCTAATTAAAAACCGGGTTTTGTTCATGCCAATTAAGCCAGTTGTTGTTTTTTGGTAAATGTTTATCGGCGTTGTTTGTGGGAATAATAGTAAAAAACGCTGTTGATGATATTAAATTTGCCATTGCTGAAAGCGTAGAATCCTATTTCCGTTTAAGTAAGACACGGCTCTCCTCTTGAGTAACAGATTTCATACAGGAAACTGTTCACCAGTTATCTCTTATTGAATAAAAATTCTAATTTAATGTCGGTGTGTTTTCTGCTGTTTAACACAGAAAAAGCAGTTTTTTTCATTCATTGTATAGCAAACACCGATAATTATCTACCTTTAATGCTGTTAATGTTGAACGAATATAATTTATTGATATTTAATTTCAGTGAGAAAATTCTTACTTCTACAGCAAATTTATTCATTTTTTTGAAATGAGTAACTGAAATAAAGGTTAAAAAAATAGTAAAAATTTTTATCGATAGAGGATACCTATTTTGTGGCATGATATTGCAACCTCGTACAGTTAATAGGGTTTGTAGAGTTATCCACTATTCCTGTGGATAACCTTGTGTATTAGACTTAGAAAAGTTACGCAACGTAAGAAAATACGCGGCTTGCGTCAAGGTTGATGTTATTCTCGTCTTTGTTTTAATTTACTTAAATATCAGTAAGATAGTAAAAATCAAGCCATGTCAGACCGGTGGCGATGTTCCGTGTTGTCACCTTTCAGCCGATCATATAGAAAATGGAAAAATCAAGATAATTTTGGGGATAAAATGGCATTTATTTTGATATCAATGGATGCTTAATTGATAGAGAAGTGACCTACTTGAGCCTATTTTTATAAAACCAACTTGAAGCTGGTTTTTTATCCAGTATTATAGGTAAATTAATGTTAGGAAAGTGAGATACCGATGAGTAAGGTGTTCAAATTACATTCTGACTTCCAACCGGCGGGCGATCAACCAGAAGCTATCCGTCAATTACAGGAAGGCTTAGAAGACGGGCTTGCCCACCAGACTTTGTTAGGGGTTACCGGGTCGGGTAAGACATTCACTATCGCTAATGTGATAGCCAATTTAAACCGACCAACGATGGTACTTGCTCCGAACAAGACACTGGCGGCTCAACTTTACAGTGAAATGAAGGACTTCTTCCCAGAAAATGCCGTCGAGTACTTTGTTTCTTACTACGATTATTACCAGCCTGAAGCCTATGTGCCGAGCTCCGATACTTTTATTGAAAAAGATGCTTCGGTAAACGAGCACATTGAGCAAATGCGCTTGTCTGCTACTAAAGCTTTGCTGGAGCGGCGAGATGTGATTGTTGTTGCGTCTGTCTCGGCTATTTATGGTTTGGGCGATCCCGATAGTTACCTAAAAATGATGCTTCACCTGACCAACGGGATGATTATCGATCAACGCTCCATCCTACGGCGTTTAGCTGAATTGCAATATACCCGTAACGATCAGGCATTTCAGCGGGGGACATTTAGAGTACGCGGTGAAGTGATTGATATCTTTCCGGCTGAATCTGATGAGCATGCCCTGCGCGTTGAGTTATTTGATGATGAAGTGGAACGGTTATCACTGTTTGATCCGTTAACAGGACAGATTCAATATCATGTTCCACGATACACCGTTTATCCGAAAACTCACTATGTTACTCCACGTGAGCGTATTATTCAGGCAATGGAAGAGATTAAAATTGAGCTTGAGCAGCGGCGTAAGGTATTGCTGGCAAATAGTAAACTGCTGGAAGAGCAGCGTATTACGCAGCGTACTCAATTTGATTTGGAAATGATGAATGAATTGGGTTATTGCTCCGGTATTGAAAACTATTCCCGTTACCTCTCTGGCCGTGCTGAAGGGGAACCGCCGCCGACGCTGTTTGATTATCTCCCGGCTGATGGTTTGCTAGTAGTGGATGAATCGCACGTTACCATCCCGCAAATCGGTGGAATGTACCGAGGGGATCGCTCCCGCAAAGAGACGTTGGTGGAATATGGTTTCCGTATGCCTTCTGCGTTGGATAATCGTCCACTTCGGTTTGAAGAATTTGAGGCACTGGCTCCACAGACAATTTATATTTCGGCTACGCCGGGCAAATATGAATTGGAAAAATCCGGTGGCGATGTGGTGGAACAGGTGGTGCGTCCTACTGGTTTGCTTGATCCGGAAGTGGAAGTGCGCCCTGTCGCAACACAGGTTGATGACTTACTGTCTGAAATCCGCATCCGGGCGGTGAAAAATGAACGGGTGTTGGTCACTACGTTGACTAAGCGCATGGCGGAGGATTTAACCGAGTATTTGGAAGAACATGGCGAACGGGTTCGTTATTTGCACTCGGATATCGATACTGTCGAACGTGTGGAAATTATTCGGGATCTTCGTTTAGGTGAGTTTGATGTATTAGTGGGTATCAATTTGCTGAGGGAAGGGCTGGATATGCCAGAAGTTTCTCTGGTAGCCATTCTTGATGCGGATAAAGAAGGTTTCCTGCGGTCTGAACGTTCATTAATTCAGACGATTGGGCGCGCCGCCCGTAACCTGCATGGTAAAGCGATCCTTTATGGCGATAAGATAACTGACTCAATGGCGAAAGCTATTGGTGAAACGGAACGTCGGCGTGCTAAGCAGCAGGTATTTAATGAAAAACACGGCATTGTTCCAAAAGGTCTGAATAAGAAGATTGGTGATATTCTGCAAATCGGGCAGCCAACGGGTGGCAAAGGGAAGGGCAGAGGTAAAGCAGTTGCCACAACGGAAACATTCAGCAAACTGTCTGCCAAAGAGCTGGAAAGCAAAATCCGCGAGCTGGAAGCGAAAATGTACCAGCATGCGCAGGATCTTGAATTCGAACAGGCGGCGAGTGTTCGGGATCAGGTTCAGACATTGCGTGAGCAATTTATTGCCAATTCGTAATTAACCAAGGTCTTGCAGGGTATTCTCTAACGCCTGATGCAGTAATTCACGGTCGTGGCGGTAGGGAATATCCTGTGCTTCGAGTATTTGTTGAGTAATAATCCGGTCGTTAAGCTCGCTGATATCTGTGCAAGGGCCAACAATGACCGCATCAATTATCCGGCTGCCAATTTTGTTTTCCATTATTTCCAGCTTATCCTTCAGTGTCAGTTTAGCGGCAGCGGCACTTAATTCTTTGCCAAGATTACCGATATAAATCATATTGGCGTTGCTACGGCGCAGTGCTTGGGTGAGATCTTCAAGTAAAAGCAATGGCATCAGACTGGTAAAGAAGCTGCCTGGGCCGATGATAATCAAATCTGCCTGAGTGATAGCATCCAATGCCTCTTTTGTTGCCGTCGCGGGAGGATAAAGCATCAACTCCTGAGGAATACAATCCAACTGATCAACATTAACTTCGCCATAAATGGTGTTGCCTTGATCATCTATCGCCATCAGGTCAACAGGCTGCTCAGACATTGGAATAAGATGAGCATTAACTTTCAGCAAACTGCGGATTAAATTAATCGCCTCAAGGGGTCTGATACTCAGATGATCCAACGCCTTAAGCATCAGATTACCCAGATTATGCCCTGCGAGTTCTCCATTGCCGCCGAAACGGTATTCGAACATTGCCGACGCCACACTGGGTTCGGTAATAAGCTGATTTAAACAATTGCGGGTATCACCCCAGGCAATACCGCCTTCAGAGCGCCGAATTCTGCCGGTTGAGCCGCCGTTATCTGTCGTGGTGACAATGCCTGTTAGGCGGGAACCTAGTGATGAAAGAGAGGACATAACACGCCCAAGGCCATGACCTCCGCCTAAGGCAACTACCCGATCTAAATCGGCTAATGTGCGGTTTCGCATAGAATTCCTGTTGCTGACTGAACATATATTTACCGAATAATTCTAACGTAATTTATTATAAAACACGATTAACCGGATAAGCGTTACGATTGGACGCAATATTTTAATTGATCGCCAATAGAAGTTGTTTGCGATTTGTTCTGAACATTTGATAAATCATTGTATATTCAATTATATAACGAAAGTAGGTATTCGCATTTTTCTTTGTTAAGCGCTAGAATTTGTATTAGGAATGTCGTTTTTTATAATAGATGTTGAAATTTAACTCCTTGCCTCTACATCTAAGTCACTTTCTACACAGTGATATGATGTTTTGGCCGTGACCAGTGAGTCACCAGGATGTGAGGCAGAAATGCCTGCGTCTCCCGTGTTTGGAAAGGTGTTATTGTGGAACAACTTATAGACGCTTTTGCCCGTAAATTTTACTATTTACGGCTATCCATTACCGATGTATGTAATTTTCGGTGTACTTATTGCTTGCCGGATGGTTATAAACCCCGTGGACATCACTCCTTTTTGACATTATCCGAAATTCGTCTTGTTGGCCGAGCGTTTGCTGATTTGGGTACAGAGAAAATCCGTTTGACGGGTGGCGAACCGACCATGCGCCGTGATTTCACCGATATTATTTCCGTTATACGTGAGAATCAGTTGATTAAAACTCTGGCGGTAACTACCAACGGTTATCGAATGGAACGGGATGTCGCTCAGTGGAAAGAGGCAGGTTTAACTGCGGTGAATGTCAGTATGGACACGCTTGATCCTCGCCAGTTTCATGCGATTACCGGACAAGATAAATTTTTTCAGGTGATGCGTGGAATTGATGCCGCATTTGCGGCGGGTTTTAATAAAGTGAAAGTCAACGTGGTGCTGATGAAAAATGTTAACGATATCAGCTTGTCGGCCTTCTTGCATTGGATAAAGGATCGTCCGATTCAATTAAGATTCATTGAGTTAATGGAAACCGGTGACGGTGGCGAAATGTTTCGTCGATACCACATTTCGGGGGAAACTATCCGGGAACGTCTGTTGCTTGATGGTTGGCGCTTACTTCAACGTTCACGCAGCGATGGACCGGCACAGGTGTTTAACCATCCTGATTATCAGGGAGAAATTGGTCTGATTATGCCTTATGAGAAAGATTTTTGTCGAAGTTGTAATCGGTTACGTGTTTCTTCAATAGGTAATCTTCATTTATGCCTGTTTGGTGAACAGGGGATACCACTGCGTGATTTGTTGGCGAGTGAAGAGCAACTTAATGATCTGAAATTGCGTATTCAGGGTGGATTGCGCCATAAACGGGAAACCCATTTTCTTCATCAAGGTGACAGCGGAATCACCCCAAATCTTTCTGTTATCGGCGGTTAATTTACCGCTAGGTATTGTTGTTTTTTCAGGAGCTGAGAATGTCTCAATTAACTCACATCAGTTCTACCGGTGAAGCGCATATGGTTGATGTTTCCGCTAAAGCGGAAACATCACGCGAGGCTCGGGCAGAAGCTTTTGTTGAAATGAAGCCGGAAACACTGGCAATGATTATTGAGGGTAGCCATCATAAAGGTGATGTGTTTGCAACCGCGAGGATTGCGGGTATTCAGGCAGCAAAGCGCACATGGGAATTAATCCCGCTTTGTCATCCATTACAGCTAACTAAAGTGGAGATCCAGTTGGAAGCGCAGACAGAATATAACCGGGTGAGAATTGAATCTTGTTGCCGCCTGACCGGAAGAACTGGTGTTGAAATGGAGGCACTGACAGCGGCGTCAGTCGCGGCTTTGACCATTTATGATATGTGTAAAGCAGTACAGAAAGATATGGTCATTGGGCCAGTTCGTTTGCTGGAGAAGATAGGTGGAAAATTAGGTTATTTTAAGGTGGAGCAATGATTAAGGTACTGTTTTTTGCTCAGGTACGCGAGCTGGTAGGTACTGATTCACTGGATCTTGATAATCGTTACACAACCGTTGATGGTTTGAGAAAGGCGTTAATATCAAAGGGAGAACGTTGGGCCTTGGCGTTGGAAGATGGAAAATTGTTGTCAGCGGTAAACCAATCTCTTGTTCATGGCGGGCACCCACTACAAGATGGCGATGAAGTGGCCTTCTTCCCGCCAGTGACTGGGGGATAATAAATGGAAAACACCCGCATTTTCGTTGGGCCGGAAAATTTCGATGTAGGGGATGAATATCAATGGCTTGCTCAATGTGATGAAGATGGCGCTATCGTCACTTTCACCGGCAAAGTTCGCAATCATAATTTGGGGGATAATGTCGGGGCGCTGAGATTGGAACATTATCCGGGAATGACGGAAAAAACGTTACAGCGTATTGTCACCGAAGCACGCAGTCGTTGGCCGTTGCAGCGAATCAGTGTTGTCCATCGGGTTGGTACGCTTTCTCCAGGCGATCAGATTGTGTTTGTCGGTGTAACTGGCGCTCATCGTCATATGGCGTTTGAAGCGGCTGAATTTATTATGGATTATTTGAAAACGCAGGCGCCTTTCTGGAAAAAAGAGTTTTTACCTGATAGTGAACGTTGGGTTGAATCCCGTGAGAGTGATCAGGAAGCCGCGAAACGTTGGTCGTGAAAGTGTTGGCTAAATTCTGCGAAACGCTTCGAAAAAGGATTGAGTAAAAAGATTTCTATATGAGTAATTATTGAATAGTTAATATTCTATGTTAATGTATAAAACTTAAGTGGGTTGTTGATACTGAACAACCCAGGTCTTTAATATCGTTATATAAAGGTAAGCTTCATGGATCGATATCCACGCTCTAATGGTTCGATAATCCAGCAAGCTGGAACCGGCCTACAAACTTATATGGCCCAGGTTTATGGTTGGATGACTTGTGGTCTGTTGTTAACCGCGTTTGTGGCTTGGTATGTGTCACAAAATCAGAATGTTGTTGAATACATTTTCTCAAACTCAATACTATTTTATGGGTTAATTATTGCTCAGTTTGGGTTGGTTTTTGTCCTCTCTGGCATGATTAATCGCATGGGAGCTTCGTTAGCCACAGGGTTGTTTATGCTCTATTCAGCTCTGACCGGTCTGACGCTTTCCAGTATTTTTGTTATCTATACTATCGGCTCCATTGCGAGCACTTTTGTCGTGACGGCGGGAATGTTTGGCGCGCTAAGTGTTTACGGCTATACCACCAAACGTAGCCTGAGTGGTCTTGGTAGCTTCTTGTTTATGGGGTTGATCGGCATCATTTTGGCTTCTCTGATTAACCTCTGGTTAAAGAGTGAAGCGTTGATGTGGGCAGTAACCTACATTGGTGTAGTTATCTTTGCGGGCTTAACCGCTTATGACACTCAGAAGCTGAAAGAGATGGGTGAAGATCTGGATGTGAATGACAAAGAGAATTTGCGTAAATTCTCTATTCTTGGCGCACTGACGCTGTATCTAGATTTTATCAACATGTTCTTGATGTTATTGCGTATTTTTGGCGATCGCCGTTAATTGATATTTTCAGTGTAGTTAAATAACTTTAGCTACACTGACGCTTATTTTTATATGACGAAACTTATACCTGTATCCATTGGTAAGAATAAAAATACCATAACAGTATCTTTATTGATTGAGCCAATTACTCATATTAAGAAGACTATTCGTGGGAAAATGAGTTACCATTATTATTGGAATAATAGAACCAAGGAAGTAATTTTCGGCTCAGGAACATTGAAAACAAAAGAATTTATATTTTCAGTTGCTCATATATTAAGATATAAAGAGTCTACAGAACAAATACGGAATAGAGATATACAGTTAGGTGATTCTGTTGGTGTGTTGTTTAATAAAAAATCTTCGTTGCTATTATTTGGTTCAGTAGTTGGTGTAGATTTGGGTGTTAATAATGAAAAGTATTTTCATCTCTTGCCTCATCATAATGATTTTCCCTTTGGGAAAGGAAAATCTATTAAAATAAAGAATGAAAAAGATAAGATTTATATTTTAAGTGATGGAGTTAATGAAAGATATGAATATTTGTCCACTAAAAATAAGATATATGCTAAATATCAGTATCAACTTGATTGGGCTGAAATAATTCTATCCAGAGTAAAAGTGGGAAAGTTTATTCGAGAGTATATATACCCAATGGATTTCAAGATGCATCGCGACGGCAAAGGAGCGAATCCCCGGGAGCATAGATAACTATGTGACCGGGGTGAGTGAGTGCAGCCAACAAAGAGGCAACTTGAAAGATGACGGGTATAGTAAATAGAGCGTTACCTATTGGTGAATTGGCGTTTGTAGATTGTCATAAGATGTTATTTGGAAATAAATAAGGTTTCATAATTCCGCTACACATGGTTTTCTTTAACTCATTGTTATACATAGGGTTGTTGGTAGATAAGGTGTAGCACCATTTTGGAAAGTTATTTATATACAGTTGGGCTGGTCAATATAGAAAAGATGTTATTGTAGTCGGTGATAGAGAGAGGCCAACTATGGAACATTATTATGTATCGCAGTCAATGAAAGCTTGTTTACGAACATGTAATCGTAATGAGATGAATAAAATATCAACAAAATATGAACTCGTAGCTAAGTTGGTTATTATTCATAGAGAATTAGCGTGGATACATCCATTCCAAGATGGGAATGGTAGAACTATTAGATTGTATTTACAAATATTATGTTTATCTAAGGGATTTGATTTTAACTCAGAAATACTGGATGGCTCTGTAAAAAACAAACGTGTTTATCATTATGCAGTAAGAAGAGCTATTGATGGAAAGAGTAGAAATCTAACCGCCTTATTTAATAAGGCGGTTAGTGAGATTAGTTGATTTTTGTCAGGAATTGAGCTGCTTTGCTCATTTTCTTCCATGATTCATCACTGACTTTATTACCTTCGAGAGAAAAAGATGCGCGCAAAGAACGACAAATCCGTTCTTCTAGATTAGCATCAGAGATATATTTGGTTGTATTTTCCTTATCCCTAATTTGTATGGCAATTTGTGAGTGTGGGTTTTTCATAATCTTACCCTAATCAAGAGTCGTATTGTTGATATTATACACATTTTTTCTTCTTGGATATAACGACTTTTCATATAAGTTTGTACATGTGTAATCACATCAGGCAATTTTCCGCCGAAATAACCAATAAGCAAGATTACCGGTTGTGGCAGTAATGGCTAAAAGCGGCCATAGACTCCTCCAGATAACCGTGAAATCGGCATCTTTGAGATAAATTTGCTTGGTGATGTCGTTAAAGTGCCAGATAGGATTAATCCAGGTGATATCTTGTAACCATCCGGGCATGTTTTCAACCGGAGAGATATAACCGGAGATTAAGATGGCGGGCATGATAAAGACAAATACGCCAATAAACGCCTGTTGTTGAGTGTAACAAAGGGAAGAGATTAACAGGCCGAATCCCACCAGCGATAAACTGTAGATCAGCATGGCGCAGTAAAACAGCGTTAGTGAACCCGAAAAGGGGATTTGATAGCAGAAGATACCAATAGCCAGTACTAACGTTGCCTGAAAGGTAGCGACAATCACCGCAGGAACCGCTTTGCCAATGAAAATCTGCCAGGTGGTCATGGGCGAAACCAGTAACTGGTCCAGTGTTCCCTGCTCCCTTTCACGAGCAATTGACAGCGCGGTGACGGTTAATATTCCAACCGTGGTAATCAGCGCCACCAAAGAGGGCACGACAAACCATTTATAATCCAAATTAGGGTTATACCAGTTGCGGATCACCAATTCGCTATTATTGGCTTTTGGTAAATTACCCATTAGCTCCTGTTGATAGTTCAGGACAATTTCTTGGATATAGCCCGCAGCAATTTGAGCGCTGTTAGAATTGCGTCCGTCCAGCAATACCTGGAGAGAAACTGGGTCATGGCTGGCGATCTTAGCACTGAAATCTTGTGGGAATCGTACCAATAATAAGGCTTTCTGGTGATCGATTATCGGCTGAATCTCTTGCGAATGGTTTAGCAATATCACGTCAGGAAAGGCTTTTGATTTTGCCAGCCGTTGGGTGAGTTCGATAGAAGCTTTACCTTTGTCTTCATCAAAAATAGCAATAGTCGCGTTAGTTACATCAAGGGTTGCTGATAGAGGAAATAAGATCATCTGGAAAATAACCGGCATAACCAATATAGCCCGTGTTTGCGGATCTCTGAGTAGAGACTGCAATTCTTTAATAATCAGGGTGTAAAGACGATAAAACATGTTAATTCCTTCTTAATCCAGACGCCGCTGGGTTTTCCATGCAGTCAGGCCAATAAACACAATAGCGGAGGCGATCAGTAATAATAGATTTATCATCAATACCGTGCTGATATTTCCCGCCAGAAAGAGCGTATGTAAACTACTGACAAAATAACGAGCCGGGATGAAATAGGTCACTACCTGAATAAAGGCGGGCATGCTGTTTATTTCGAAGATGAAGCCGGAAAGCATAATTGCAGGTAGAAAGGCGACATTCAACGCTATCATTGCTGCATTAAATTGGTTGCGGGTCACCGTAGAGATCAAAAGCCCAATACCAAGGGCGGTAGCCAGGTAGAGGCTAGTGATGGCAGACAATATCCACAGCGAGCCTCGGTATGGTACATCTAACACGAATACTGCCACTAGCATACAGAGCAGCATGGAGAATGAACCAAGCAATTGATAAGGCAAGAGTTTAGAGAGCAGTAATTCGGTGCGGGTAACTTGAGTAGAAAGCAGGGCTTCCATCGTACCGCGTTCCCATTCACGCGCAACCACCAATGACGTCAGGATGGCGCCAACCACGGTGATGATAATGGTGATTGCGCCGGGAATGATGAAATGCTGACTAATTGTTGCCGGATTGAACCAATAACGAACTTGCATATCAATCAATGGATTAGCAGTGTTTCCTAGATCTTGCCCTCTTTGTTGTAGCCAAATCTGCCATACTCCTTTGGCATAATTTTGTACAAAGCTTGCGGTATTAGGTTCACTGCCGTCAGTAATCACCTGAATTTGTGCTTTACCATCGGAGCGGGCAAGTTGCGTATCGAAATTAACAGGAATGACAACCAGTCCACGTATTTCTCCTGATTGCATCATATTAATTAATTGCTGACGATTATCACTGATTTTGGGTTCAATATAGGGCGAACCGGCAAACGCCTGTATCAACTCACGAGCATCTTTACTTTGTTGTTCTACCAGAATACCAAGACGGACGGTACTAGAATCTAGATTAATACCATAGCCAAAGATAAATAGCAGAATCAAAGGAATGACAATAGAAATTAGCCCGCTGGTGGGATCGCGTAAGATCTGTTTTGTCTCTTTTATGCAAAGTGCTTTCAATCGCCACCAAGAGAAGCGGACAGCTTGCTGTGGAGCATGTTGCTTTGGGCTATTCATTGTGGCTCCTCATCATAATTAATGACCAGATCAATAAATGCCTGTTCCATTGATGGATCAGGATTTTCATCGGTAGCAACCAATTGTTTCAAATCATCAGGTGTTCCGGCGGCAATCAATTTACCGCGGAATACCAGCCCTATTCGGTCACAATATTCGGCTTCATCCATAAAGTGGGTGGTCACCATAACGGTGACGCCTTTATCTACCATGCCGTTGATATGTAGCCAGAATTCGCGTCGTATCTGCGGATCGACACCAGAAGTCGGTTCGTCCAGAAACAGAATATCGGGCTCATGCATCAGTGAACAGGAGAGGGCAAGGCGCTGTTTATATCCCAGAGGCAATTCGTCGGTGGTTTGATGTAAAACAGATTTGAGATTGAAAGCGTCGATCATGCCGTCAATTTTCTCTTTTTGTTTACGTCCTTGCAGGCCATAAATGCCGGAAAAGAATTTCAAATTCTGTTCAACCGTCAGGTTGCCGTACAGAGAAAATTTCTGCGCCATATAACCCAAATGTTGGCGAGCTTTTCCAGAGCTGGTTTTCAGATCCATTCCTAATACCAATGCTTTACCGCTAGTGGGTACCATAAGCCCGCACATCATTTTGAATGTGGTGGATTTACCGGCTCCGTTTGGGCCAAGCAGACCAAAAATTTCTCCGCGTTTCACCTGAAAATCAACATGGTCAGTGGCCGCAAAATCGCCAAATTTTTTAGTTAAATCCCGTGCTTCAATCACTGTTTCTGTCGGATTAGCTGCAATCCGCGGCATGATCTCTGCTAATTCCGAACGACGGGTAGAGCCGCCACCGAGTAAATCGATAAAAGCATCTTCAAAGCGGGGAACAGCTTTAATAATTTTAGCATCTGGTAGTTCAAGCCGGTTAAGCAATTGTTGCGGGGAGACATCAGGTTTGAGAATAAGACGAACATATTTCCCCTGAATCACGCCATCTGTTACTTGCGGCAAGGTAAGGGCGTGTTGCAGTGTTTTTCTACGGGAATTCTGTTTGGTATCAAGTAGAAAAGAACGTCCGTACATCTTTTGGGTCAGTTTTTGCGGCTGTCCGTTGTAGAGCAACTTTCCTTGATTAAGTAATAGGACATCACGACACTGCTCAGCTTCATCCAGATAAGAAGTACTCCAGAGGATTAGCATGCCATCATCTGCCAGCTCGTGAACCATGCGCCAGAGTTCGCGGCGGGCTATTGGGTCAACGCCAACGCCGGGCTCATCCAGCAACAGAACTTTGGGTTTGCCAAGCAGAGTACAGGCAAGCCCCAGTTTTTGCTTCATACCGCCTGAAAGTTTGCCTGCCAGTCGCCCGGTAAAACGGGTCAGATCGGTAAACGTAAGTAATTGCTCATAGGTTTTTTTACGTTCATCACCCAGTACGCCACGCAGATCCGCATATAGATTCAGGTTTTCTAATACGGTGAGATCTTCATACAGGCCAAATTTCTGCGGCATATAGCCCAGTTCGAAACGCACTTGTACGCCATTTTTTATCGGATCAAGCCCCATTATTTCAATAGAACCACTATCGGGTTTCAGTAAACCCGCTAACATGCGTATCAGCGTCGTTTTTCCCGCTCCATCCGGCCCTACAAGGCCGGTAACAGAGCCGCCGTAGATTTCAGCGGTTAAGCTGGATACCGCAGGATGACTCAAATTAGGAAAAGTTTTCTCGACTTTTTCCAACCTTATCGTATATGCAGCGCTGCTCATGACAGCCCCTTATTTGTCTGAATCAGAAAAATGCAGGGTGACAGGCATACCTTGACGCAGGGCATCATCCGGATCGGTGACAATAATACGCAACCGATAGACTAGATCGGTACGTAGATCGGGGGTCTCTACATTTTTTGGCGTAAATTCGGCGGTGGGTGAAATAAAGCCAATTTTGCCGTGATAAGGTTTATCTTTGCGGTTGTCAGTATAGAGTAAAATTTCACGTCCGGGGGTTGCCTGCCCAAGATAGCTTTCACTGATATAAGCTCGAACCCAAACCGGGTCAGTCAGAGAAAGCGTAAACACCGTATTGCCTGCTGCCAGCATAGTGCCGGGTTCAATGGCGCGGGTTAGGATCGTACCCGGTGAGGGAGAAGTCAGTTGAGTATCTTGTAAATCCAATTCAGCCTGAGCGACCGCCGCTTCGGCTTGAGCAAGTTGGCCTTTGGCTTCTGCAATTTCTTCTTTACGATAACCGGTTTCGAACTGGTTCAGTTTATCTTTTGCTGCTTGTAAAGCGGCTAACGCTTGGTTGCGGTTAGTTTTAGCATCATCTAATTCGTTGGCGGAAATAACTTTGCTTTGCCACAAGCCTTGCTGGCGTTTGAGGAAACTATCAGCGAAATGCCAGGCAGCTTCACGTTGTGCGACTTCCGAACGTACTTGGGCTATTTCTTCGGTGCGATAACCCTCTTCCATCAAAGCTAAACGTGCTTTAGCGCTATCACGAGTGGCTTTTGCTTTATTGAGAGCATTAATAAATGGCCCATTGTCCAGTTGGCCGATCACTTGATTAGCCTTAATGGTATCGCCTTCATCAACTTGCAGATTGGCGAGTTTACCACCGACTCGGAAACTAAGATTAACAGTACGTATATCTACATTGCCATAGAGAGTCAGAGTTTTATCATTCTTACCTTGATAATAGTAACTTCCTAAAATAGCGCCAAGGATAACCGCGACCACTAATATTGCCAGTGTGAACTTTTTGTTGTACATGATATTCCCTGTTATTTTATTTATTCGAATTATGTTTTTTCAGTCCATTCAGTAATAAATCAATATGCTGGATAAGGATCTGATCAATCAATTTATATTCTTCGGGCCCAATATTATTCCAGCCGGTTTGGCGTAATAAGGTTTCCCTTGCCATTCTGAAAGTGAGAATTTCTCCCATTAGCGCGTGGGCATGCAGCATGGTAGAAAGCTGATGTTCATCGGCGCCGATATAGCTGGCAATCAGTTTATTTAATCTATTATGGAGGGGCGCTAGTGCTTGCTCGTGGATTAGAGTATAGGCATCCGTTGGCGCGAGTTGTTCTCGGGCCATTATCCGGCTGATATTGATACTCTCTTTTTCAATCATCAGACGATTAACGCCAAGAAATCCTTCGTGAATTAATCTCAATATATTTTCCGGTGAGCCAGTGGTTGATGATGAAAAAAAGTCATCGATCTCTTTAAAAAGATGAGTGAACTCCTTCTTGATTGTATCAGTAATATACTGGGCGACTGCCTGATAAAGCCCCTCTTTAGAACCGAAATAGTAGGCTATGGCTGCAATGTTTTGTTGAGCGCGCAATGCGATTTCCCTGGTAGTCGCACCGGTTAGTCCTGATTTCCCGAAAATTTCAAGGGCTGCTTCGAGTAGCTGTTGTTTGGCTTGTTCGCCTCTGGCGGTTTGGGTGTTGTAGACTGACATGGACATGAATCCTGTTGCAAATAATCAAAAGACTTAAACAAAATATCAATCATTGGTTAACTCTATACTTATAGTAAATCAATGTAAATTGCATAAAAATGTTATGGATCATGAAAATTACCGGGTAAATAGCTGTAGTTTTAGTTGCACCCTCAGAAAGTATATCTGATATAATAATTCAGATATGGAGCATTGCAGTTTGTGTTTTTTCCTTTGTGGTATTTACCACGTCTGATTTTCTTCCCATAAAACTGCCCCTGAATAGCGTTCAGGAATGGTGAAGTCTGGAGCATTTCTTATTTATGAGTTTTGAATCACTTGGCTTAAGTGCTGATATTTTGCGTGCCATTGAAGAACAAGGTTATTCGGTTCCAACGCCGATCCAACAGCAGGCAATCCCTGTCGTATTAGCAGGTAAAGATTTATTAGCGAGTGCTCAAACAGGCACGGGTAAAACCGCAGGTTTTACCTTACCCATGCTGCAACGGTTAAATGATTCTCCTATTCAGGTGAAAGGGCGTCGGCCAGTCAGAGCATTAATCTTGACGCCAACCCGTGAATTGGCGGCTCAAGTGGGTGAAAATGTACGTGATTACAGTAAATACCTCAGATTGCGCTCTCTGGTTGTTTTTGGCGGTGTTAGCATTAACCCTCAGATGATGAAATTGCGGGGTGGTGTGGATATTTTGGTGGCAACACCGGGTCGTTTACTGGATCTTGAGCATCAAAATGCCGTTGATTTATCGCGGGTAGAAATTCTGGTATTAGATGAAGCTGACCGTATGCTGGATATGGGATTTATTCATGATATCCGCCGGGTGCTGAATAAATTACCACCGAAACGGCAAAATTTGCTGTTTTCTGCCACTTTCTCTGACGATATCAAAAACTTAGCCAATAAATTATTGCATGATCCTATTAGTGTTGAGGTTGCGCGTCGTAACTCTGCTTCTGAACAGATTGAACAGTTTGTTCACTTTGTCGATAAAAAGCGTAAAGGCGAGCTGCTCTCTTTCTTGATCGGTAGCCGTAACTGGCAGCAAGTTCTGGTGTTTACTCGAACTAAACATGGCGCCAACCGTTTGGCAGAACAGTTAAATAAAGATGGTGTAACAGCTTCTGCCATTCATGGTAATAAAAGTCAGGGGGCGAGAACCCGTGCGCTGGCTGATTTTAAAGATGGCCGGATCAGAGTACTGGTAGCGACAGATATTGCTGCCCGTGGTTTGGATATTGATCAACTGCCTTATGTGGTGAATTTTGAATTGCCTAATGTCGCCGAAGATTATGTCCACCGTATCGGTCGTACTGGTCGGGCAGATGCGACAGGGCAAGCACTTTCTTTGGTCTGTGTTGATGAGCACAAGTTGTTGAAAGATATTGAGCGTTTGCTAAAACGGGAGATTCCTCGTATGGCAATTCCCGGTTATGAGCCAGATCCAACCATCAAGGCTGAACCTATCCAAAATGGCCGTCAGGCACGTGGCGATAATCGGCAGAAAAATAGCCATCGCCGTTCTGGCGCACCTTCGCGTCAGCGTAGCCGCAATCATGATGCATCCCATAAATCGCCTAACGCTAGAGGTTAATGAATGCGGGTTTTACTGGCTCCGATGGAAGGTGTGCTGGATTCCTTGGTCAGGGAACTGCTGAGTGAGATTAATGAGTATGATCTGTGCATTACGGAATTTTTACGAGTTGTCGATAGCTTATTGCCAGTAAAATCTTTTTATCGGCTTTGTCCTGAATTACGTCACCAAAGCCGGACACCGTCCGGCACATTGGTGCGGGTTCAGCTTTTGGGTCAATATCCACAGTGGCTGGCAGAAAACGCGGCACGAGCAATTGAATTGGGATCTTATGGCATTGATTTAAATTGCGGTTGCCCGTCAAAAACGGTCAATGGTAGCGGCGGTGGAGCGACATTATTAAAAGATCCTGAACTGATTTATCAGGGAGCAAAAGCGATACGTGAAGCGGTACCTGCTCATTTGCCTGTGACGGTTAAGGTTCGCTTGGGTTGGGATAGCGGCGATCGGCAATTCGAAATTGCCGATGCGGTACAACAGGCAGGCGCAACCGAAATTACGGTTCATGGGCGAACTAAACAGGATGGTTACAAAGCGGAGCGGATTAACTGGCAAGCGATTGGTGAAATTCGTCAGCGACTTTCTATTCCGGTTATCGCCAATGGTGAGATTTGGGATTGGCAAAGCGCGCAGGATTGTCTGAGTGTGACAGATTGTGAGGCAATTATGATTGGGCGGGGTGCGCTTCATGTTCCTAATTTGAGCCGAGTGGTGAAATATAACGAGCCAAAAATGTGCTGGCAGGACATTGTTCAACTATTGCAAAAATATATCCGGTTGGAAAAGCAGGGTGATACTGGACAATATCATGTTGCTCGTATTAAACAGTGGCTTGGTTATTTGCGCAAAGAATATGAAGAGGCGACAACGTTGTTTGAGAAGATAAGAAAGTTAAGAACGTCTGTTGATATAGCACATGTTATCTCTGGTGTGACGGGTGATTAACTGCCTATCCCAATAGGGCTATTTTATTTGCCATAAAGAGCGAACTTGGACAGTGCTTAAACAAAAGCATGCCCATAAATATGCAAGGTAGTTACTCTTTTTGAGGATTATTTTTATTCCACTCGTCGCGGGTTATTTCCCATGTTTCCGAAAGCATTCTTCCGCTAACATAGTCTTTATTCTCTAGCTTTATTAATTGCATACCACTTTTAATTGATATCTTCCTTGAGGCGATATTGTCACTGGATTTAGATGCTCTGAGTATTTTGCGATTTAAGGTATTAAACCAAAAATCAGTGACTACTTGGACTGCTTCGGTCATAAACCCGTTTCCATGCCATTGTGGATCTAGCCAGAAACCTCTATTATTATTTTCTTGATCATATAGCGATATCATTCCTATTATTATTGATGGATCATCCTTCTTTCTTATAGTCCAAAACCATGCATTTCCTTCTGCCATTGATGGTAGTGCGATCTTGTTTATATATTCCAAGGCGCCATCATCTGGGTAGGGCCACGGGGTGCTTGCTGTAAGATAACGAACAATTTCCCACTGAGGAAAGAGCTTTTGAATTTGTATATAATCCTTACTTTCTAAAGGATGTAATATTAATCTTCTGGTTTCTAGCTTTTTGGGTTTCATTTTGGCTTCTTTTTGTCATGTTTTGGTTTATAAAAAGTCAGATGATGATGGATTTATTATCATTGCGTGATATTTTTGTCAAAGAAATTTTAATTGATGTGATGATGGTGACTATGAATGATTTTGGCATATTGGGAAAAGAATGGAACCTTTAATCAAGGTTCCATTTTGGTTAAGTTATAAAAAGATTCAATGTGATAAAATTAACAGGTATTATCTTCATCTTGAATAATAGATGAGAGGACATTTCTGATATTGCGAGATTGACCATCGTTAATCACAACAATGTCGTAATCAGTCGGTGGATTAGCACGATCATTAACTACAATAAAACTCATACCATATTCTTTGGCATAAGCATCAATGTGTTGAGATACGAGTTTTTCAATTAAACCTTGAGAAGGTTTTAAGTCAGGCGCAGTAAAAGCTAAATCTGGCGTAAGTTGGGTGTAATTCTTATCCTTCACGACTGAGATAAAACCATTAACGATTAGAGTTGATATTGGATAGAGAACCTTAATTTCTTCTAATCCTTTTACACTCCAGGCTAGGGTAACGATATCTTTACGATTGTGGATGCGGAGAAAATTACTTTCATAGCTAGACAGTAATGTTCCATTAAAAACAGATTCACTATAGGATGCAAAAACATCGTTACCGGCAGTTGGGGCAGCAAAGGAGGAAACATGAATGCGCATATTATTGTTTCCTTTATCAATATAACGTCTCTTTAAATACACACCAAGTGTAGAGGCCATCACACCGCCTAAACTGTGCCCTGTAAGGGTAATATTATGTATGCCTTCTTCCAGAGCAATTTTATCAACTGCTTCAATCAATGATTCACCATAACCAGCAGGGTTATTGCTCTTTATTTGGTTGACAATATAGTCTAAAGTTATATGGGTTCCTTTTGAAATTTTAGCATCTTTGGGGGCTTTTGAATCCCAAATTGACCAGTTTTCAGTTGTGCCTACATTGAAATTCTCATCAAACCAGTTAACAGCAGACCATGATCCGCGAATAACAATTCGATAATCGTTTGGATTATTGAGATCTTTCACAATGAATAAAACGTGATCATCTTTTTTATCTGAAACGCTCTTTTTCTTATTAACATCAACACTGCCGACACGAAAAACAGCAGGTCCCCAAACGATAGAGAATCTATTTGCTGTTGCTTTACTACTTGCTAATGCTTTTTGAATATTTTCTGAAACGATAGCCGGTTCTGGTTGATTGGTTATTATACTCCCCGAGTTAATAATAAGTCCTAACGCAAGATTTATTTTTTGATCTTCAAGAGAAATTGTCATTTTTGTTTCCAATTTTTAATATAATGAATGCTGATCTGATGTGTTAGCTTAAACATCAATGATCAATACTTTGGGTTTTTATTTAAATAACAGAGTCAAAGTTAATAATCATCTTTAAATCTGTTAAAAGAGAGTATATAATTTTTTAAAGTTATTTTATTTAACAAAATAAATTATCTATTATGAACTTTAAAATAACCGATAAAAATTATGCTATGGTTTTGTAAGATTATATTAGCTGTTGGAAATGATAACGTGAAGGGCATAGTTATATTGTTATCTACAAAAGTGAGTGATAGTGAATTGCGTAATTAGTGATAGGTAGGAAAAATAATTTATTTACTCTATTCAATTATACCCAATGGATTTCAAGATGCATCGCGACGGCAAGGGAGCGAATCCTCGGGAGCATAGCAAACTATGTGACCGGGGTGAGCGAGTGCAGCCAACAAAGAGGCAACTTGAAAGATGACGGGTATAACTTATTGCAATGAATGGAACCTTTAATAAAGGTTCCATTTAAATCAAATATATACATAATAAAATAAAGTTATGTAATGTCGATTTTATCCTTAGTCAGAAACTTGAAGAGATTAATAATACTTTCGGATAGGCTATCATTAACCACAACTATATCGTAATCAGTCGGTATCTCTGGACTATTATCAATTCGAATGAAACTCATGCCATATCCTTTGGGATATGCATCAATATGTTGATAACCTATCTTATCAAATAAGCCGTGAATAGAGTCTGGAATCTTTGTAGTAAAATAGTAATCTGGAAAGAGCTGGGTATAATTTTTATCGAGGACAGAGAGAATAACAGCATCAACAAGTATTTTGATTGCCAGATGTGGATAGATAGCTTTAATTTTCTTTAAGTCTTTTATAGCCCATGCTAAGGGAACGATATCATGGTTATTATGAATTCTCAGAAAGTTGCTTTCGTAATAACTATGTATTAATGTTCCGCTAAAAACAGACTCAGAATAGGATGCGAAAATATTATTACCGGCAGTTGGAGCTGCAAAGGTACATATTTGAATACGAATATTATCGTTTCCTTTATCAAGATATCGTCTCTTCAAATATAAACCAATAGTAGAAGCCAATAAGCCGCCCAAACTGTGCCCTGTGACGGTAATATTCAGTATCTTATCTTTCCCTTCTTCTGTGGTAATTCTATCAATTTCATCGATTAGTGATAGTGATGTGTTATCCTTATTAAGAGGCTTGCCATTAATCAGAGACTTTAATGCTAAGTCTGTTCCATAGGAGATCTTAGCGCCTTTAAATTCTTTAGGGATATTTGTGTCCCAATTTGACCAGTCTACAGTTGTCGCTACAAGAAGATCTTCATCAAGCTCGTTAATTCTGGACCAGGTTCCCCGAATGACAAGGCGATAATCACTTGGATTATCGATATTTTGCACAATCATTACAACGTGATCATATTTTTTATCGTGGTACTTTTCATTAATACGGAACACTTCCGGTCCCCAAACGATAGAAAATTTATCTGCCGTTGTCTTACTATTTTTAAGTGATTTATTAATATCACACTTGATGGTGTTTATTTTGTCTGGTTTGTCAGAAATTTCTCCAGAATTAATAATAAGGCTTAACGCGAGATTTAATTTTTGCTCTTCAAGAGATATAGTCATTTTTACTCCCTCCAGTTTTTTATATGGTAAATATTGATCTGATGTTTGGAATAAAACGTTAAGGTCTGATTTTTTGAATTTTCCGTTTAAATAAAAACATAGTTAATTTTAAAGTTAATAATGAATTTTAAATCTGTCAAATGTGTGCAAAGGATTTTTTAATATTATCTTGTTTGGTGACATGTAAATTATTTATTACGAAATTAAAACTAGGTGATAAAAATGATGTGCCAAATAATGACATGGAAATATCATTACATCTTTGAAAGGCTATATATACCCAATGGATTTCAAGATGCATCGCGACGGCAAGGAAGCGAATCCCCGGGAGCATAGAGAACGATGTGACCGGGGTGAGCGAGTGCAGCCAACAAAGAGGCAACTTGAAAGATGACGGGTATAAGTGACTTTGTATATCATTCTGATTATGGGAAGTAGTTTATTGCAATGAATGGAACCTTTAATAAAGGCTCCACTTATATGATATATAATGAGATAAAGTTATGTAATACTGATTTTACCCTTGGTTAGAAATTTGAAGAGATCAATGATACTTCCGAATAGGCTATCATTGATTAAAACAATATCGTAATCAGTCGGTATAGTTGAATTATCATCAACGGTGATAAAACTCATGCCATACTCTTTGATATAGGCATGAATATGTTGATTGCCAATATTAACCAGTAAATCATCAAACGACACTATTGGTGATATTGGAATCTGTGAGTGAATAGGGAAATCTGGGAAAATTTGCGTGTAATTCTTATCAAGGACAGAGAGGATAAGAGCATTAATTGTTACAGTTAACACGGGATAGATAGATTTAATTTTCTCCAAATCTTTTGTGTTCCAAGCCAGGGGAACGACATCTATGCTATTATGAATTCTCAGAAAATGACTTTTATAACTGGCTACTGATATGTCATTGAAAATAGATTCAGAGTAGGATGCGAAAATATCGTTACCAGCCGTTGGGCCTGCAAAAGCACAAACATTAATCCGAATATTATTATTTCCTTTATCAAAGTACCGCCTCTTTAAATATAAACCAATGGTAGAAGAGAGTACGCCTCCCAAACTATGTCCTGTAATAGTAATGTTTTGTATCCCTTCTTTCAGGGCAATTTTATCAATTGCATCAGTGAGCGATTCTCCATAACCGGGAGGGTTGTTGCTTTTCATTTGATTAATAACATAGCCTAATGCCATATCGGTTCCATGAGCAATTTTGGCATTTTTGGGTGATCTTGAATCCCATCGAGCCCAATCTTGTGTGTTACAGACAATAATATCTTCATTAAGCCAGTTAATATCTGACCATGATCCCCGAATGACAACGCGATAGTCATTTGGCTCATGGCGATTTTGCGCAATGAATAGAACATGATCATCTTTTTTATCTATAACGCTTTTTTTCGCATTAATGTCATCAACGCGAAACACTGCGGGGCCCCAGATGATAGTGAATTTATTTGCTGTTGCTTTACTGCTTTCTAATGATCTTTGGATATTTTCCGAAACAATGCCCGGTTCTGGTTTGCTAGTTTTTATACCTCCAGAGTTAATAACGAAGCTGAGTGCGAGATTTATTTTTTGATCTTCACGAGAAATAGTCATTTTTACTCCCTATTTTTTCATGTCATAAGTGTTAATGCGAAGTATTGGTATAAATATCAAGATTTAATTCTTTTTCTCTTCCATTTTGACAAAAAAAGAATTTAACTTAAAGTTAATGATAACTTTCAAATATGTCAAATGAGTATATGGATTTTTTGATATTATTTTATTTAACAAAAATATAAATTCAATAATTACATGTTAATATTATTTATATTTTTGTGGATTATATCTAATATTTAAAGGGAGTAAAAGATAAATAGCTTTGAGATTATCGCTGTGAATAATATTATTGGGAATGATTATAAATCGATGATATTCTAACGATATATAT
>NZ_JAZGJN010000269.1:0-53159 GCF_038085095.1 Photorhabdus sp. P32
TGCATCGCGACGGCAAAGGAGCGAATCCCCGGGAGTATAGATAATTATGTGACCGGGGTGAGCGAGTGCAGCCAACAAAGAGGCAACTTGAAAGATGACGGGTATAAATCAATCTAGCTTTTATCTGGATTACTGTGGAGTTATTATGGAAATGGAAGAAATATTTAATAATTATGAGTCTAAAGCTCGTTCATATTGCCGTAGATTTCCCGTAATATTTAGAAAAGGTATAGGTTCTACCTTAACCGATATAAATGGTAAAAGTTACATTGACTTTTTATGTGGCGCTGGCGCGTTAAACTATGGACATAATAATACAATCATAAAACAACAAATTTTTAAATATATTCAAGATGATGGTATTATTATGGGGCTTGATTTGTACTCGGAAGCAAAAATGGAATTTATATCGACATTTGTTGATAAGATTTTGAAACCGAGACAGCTTGAATATCGTTTACAATTTACCAGCCCTACGGGCACGAGCGTCATTGAATCTGCGGTAAAATTAGCAAGAAAGTATACAAAAAGAGAAAATATTGTTTGTTTTACCAACGCTTTTCACGGTATGACGGGGATGTCGCTCAGTTTAACCGGGAGTCAACATCATCGCCAACCTGGGTTATATTCTCAAATTACGCGCTTACCATTTGATGGTTATATCGATGGAGAATTTGATTATATAGGATATTTTAGAAAGCTACTTACCGATCCCAGTTCAGGGGTTGATCTTCCCGCTGCGGTAATTCTCGAGACTGTACAAGGAGAAGGCGGATTAAATGTTGCTTCTGTTGAATGGTTGAGGGCGTTGAGAAAACTTACCGAAGAGTTCAACATTCTATTAATCGTTGATGACATTCAATCTGGTTGTGGTCGTACTGGAACATTCTTTAGTTTCGAGCGCGCAAATATTAAACCTGACCTGGTTTGTCTTTCCAAATCTATTGGCGGTATTGGGCTACCTATGTCTTTACTGCTTATTGCTCCCGATATCGATGTGTGGAAGCCGGCAGAAGACAACGGCACATTTCGAGGTAATAATTTAGCATTTGTCGCTTCAAAAGCGATGTTAAATGAATATTGGGGGGATAGTTCTTTTCAGAAGATAATTCAGCATAAGGCTGAATTAATTCGAACGTACTTGAACTCTTTGGTTGAAAAGTATCATGAATTTGTACTGCGAGTTAAGGGAATTGGATTCATGCAAGGTATAGAAATGGCTGATTCCTCATTAACACAATATTTGGTGAAGCATTGTTTTGAAAATGGTTTGATTGTGGAGCTGTGCGGCCCTAATGATGAAGTATTGAAATTGATGCCTGCTTTGACCATTGATGAAGACACACTGGTAAAAGGATTGAAGATTATAGAACAGGCTCTCGCCAGTTTAAAATCGAGGACCAGTTTAGAATCAAGGACCAGTTTAGAATCAAGGAATAGTAATAATTGCGAAAGTGAAGTTCAACGGTTATCGGTTAGCAGCAATTAGGAATAAAGTTTTAGCTAGGAGTGTAGAATTATGAGCCGTGTAGTAGAACTTACTAAGTTTAATCAGCTTGAATTTCATCACGCACTTGCTCGGGGATACGCGATAGTTTACCGAGGATTACTGCAAGACTGGCCTGCGATAAAACAATGGAATTCTGAATACTTTCAAGATAAGTGTCCTCAAATTGACGTTGTGATCAAATTTTTTGATACAAATGGTGTGCGTTCTGAGCAAGCCAAAATGTATCGTTATTTAGAAATTCTGAATGCATATAAGAAAGGAAAGATGGGTAATGATATTCCCTATTGTCATGACATTCCTATCTTTTTACAAGCTCAACAGTTACTTGATGACGTTGGTGATTTTCCTCTAACTATTTTACCAAAGCTTTACAGAAATGAATGGTGGAAGTTCGTTCAATTTTTTATGTCTCCAGTCGGAGCTATAACGCCATTGCATTTTGATACTTTAAGAACGAACAATCTATTTTTTCAGATAAAGGGCAGTAAGAGATTCTCTTTTATTCCTTGGGAGGAAAGAGAAGCCTGTTCTCGTCGAGGATGGCGCTGGTTTGAGTATAATCCAGAAATCCAAAATGTTAGCGAGATAACTAATATAAACACATCGACGGTTGAGGTACATCAAGGCGATATATTAATCATGCCCGCGGGTATGCTTCATCATGTAAGAACGTTGACTGATAGCATCTCTTTTAATATCGATTTTCATACTCGAGCTTCAGCCTTTGTAAGTTTTAAGAGCATTAAAGAAAAAATGCCGCGTAAAAATCTGTATTACAATTGGCTAAGTTTATGTGGATTGTTGGGATTAATGAAGCGTGAAAGTTTTTTCGAGAAGTACCGTCCGTATCTTAATTATATTTCTTAAAAAGCAAGTAGGTTAATTATGAAAGTATCTTTGATTGATGTCGATAAAAACAACTATGAGGATGTCATGTCTCTTGAAGTTGAACCGGGGCAAGAAGTTTTCGTCGCGCCAAACTCAGAGTCAATTGTCGAATCACATTTTAATGAATATTGCAGAGCAAGAGTAATTTGTTGCGGCGAGGAGGTCGTTGGTTTTGCAATGTATGAGCGTTGTGTTAATGAAGGCAAACCCAACGAATATAATCTGTATCGAATGATGGTTGATCAATCTTACCAAAATCAAGGTATTGGCAGTGAGGCGATGCAGTTATTACTGGATGAAATGAAACAGCAGCCTGATTGTCACAGGATTACTGTCTGTTATGACGAAACAAGCGAACGCCATAAATCATTTTATCAACGTTTTGGCTTTGTAGAAGTCGGTTATTATGAAGAGTATGAGGAAATGCTAGCTGAAATTATTGTGAGGAAATAATTTTAAGGAACTTATAGATAATAAAAACCAAAAATAATATCTTTCAAAGGGATTATAGTATGTTTCTAGATAAAGTTGAACAGCTTGTTATTCCACTAAATCAACAGCAAAAAGAAATTTATCTTGATCATATAAATAGAGAGGATACCGCAGCGTTCAATATAGGTGGTTATGTTGAGATTAAACAATCTATTAATATAAACAATCTCGAATGTGCCATAAAACACACTATCCAAGAACACGCTGTACTTCGCTGTTCAATAGTAGATAAGTACTCAATGCCGCATCATCTTGATTCGGATATGCTAAAAGATACAGTTGAATTTGCTCATATTGTTCAAGACCATCATTTTGAACTGTCTCATTTAGATCTTTCGAGTGAAGAAGAGGCGGAATCTAAAGCTTTGGCTATTATTGAACGGATATTCTCTGAGCCATTTAGATTAGCGCAGGATGTGCTTTATCGAGTCGGCTTAATTCAGTTAGCTCCAAATCGTTTCTGGCTATACTTTATTTCTCATCACATCATCATTGATGGTGTCGGTTATGCTAACTGGTTTCGAAGTATTTTCGACACCTACCAGCAATTAGATCTGGGAAATAAGCCTAAAGAAAACACGGGGGAGCGGTTTCTTGATCTTGCTGCGCAACCGTTACCGGAGAATTATAGTCAGCAATTAACAAAGGCAGCTAAATACTGGAAAGAGTTACTCCATCATTTGCCAGATGTGCCTTTCCAATGTAGGAAAGAAGGTCTTGGAATTGCCGATTCAAGGAAAAGTAGCAGGCTTGTATATTTTATTAAACCTGATAGATATAAGTCATTTTTAACCAAGGCGAGTCAATGTAATTTACCCATATCGCCGCTTTTTATTACAGCGATTGCTTCTCTGGTAAATCGTATCAACCAAAGTGATGGGGTCCTCATCGGCACGCCTTTACATAATCGTACTACATCAGCTCAGCGCAATATGGTTGGTTCGTTTATATCGATGCTACCGATAATGTGCGCGCAAAATAAGCAGATGTCGGTGGCTGAATCAGTAGCAATGACGGCACGTACTATAAAAAGCGGCTATCGTTATCGCTCTTATCCGTCGAGTGCTTTATATAAGGATTTGTCTTTACGTGCTCAAGGTCGTGAACGTCTTTTTGATATTGTTTTTAACTATCAACAGATTGATTTTGATTTCAGTGCTAGTGGTTTGGATACGGAAACTAATTACCTTAGTCATGGGCGTGAAGATATTCCTCTCACCGTTATATTATGTAATTACGGTGATAAGCAAGATACTCAGCTCCAACTAGACTATCGTCATGATTATTTCTCGTCACATCAGGCAGAGCATTTATTGCAAAGCATTATGACTTTGGTTGAACAAATGGTTGCGCAGCCTGAAGCGTTATTAACTTCACTTGATCTGGTGAGTAAAGACGTTGAACAGGAATTATGGAATCTAAGTCAATCTGCTGTGACAGGGGAAAAACTTGTCTGTCCGAACATTACATTAGTGCATGAGCAAATTGAGCAATATGCTGAACGGCATCCTGATGCTATTGCGATAGTGGATGGCGAACGACAAATGTCTTACGCTACATTGAGCAATAAATCTAATCAATTAGCTAGCTATTTAATTGAGAAAGGGGTTCGGCCTGATAGCCGTGTTGCTATTTGCTTGCCGCGTTCGAGCGAGATGGTCGTGGCGATGTTGGCAACGCTGAAAGCTGGAGCGGCTTATGTTCCTATGGACCCTGATTATCCCGATGGTCGCTTGCAGTTTATGCTGACCGATGCTGAACCTGTTGTTTGCATAACAATGTCTTCCATTGCACATCGATTGGCAGCATGCAAGATCGCAACACTATTGCTTGATGATGTTCAGTTTAATCAACATTTGGCCCAGCGTTCTGTGGCAAACATATCCGCAAGTAATATTGGTTTACAGTTGGAACATCTGGCTTATGTGATTTATACCTCCGGCACCACGGGGCAGCCTAAAGGGGTGATGGTTGAACATAAGCAGTTGAGTCACTTTGTTGCACACATTACCGAGTCTTATAGACTGACTGAACATGATAAGTTTTTGCAATTCTCTTCGGTCAGCTTCGATATTTCTGTGGAAGAATGTTTCGGTTCGTTATGTAACGGCGCCGCTCTGGTGTTGCGAGCTGATGATATTCATTACGATTTTGATGCATTTTGGGCATTTTGCCGCCGCCATGAAATTTCGGTGACCAGTTTACCTACCGCTTTTTGGCATCAACTGGTGAATTACAGTCGTCAACCTATTGATTCTTCACTACGTTTAGTGATTTTAGGCGGCGAAATGGTGAAATCCGTTAGTGCCCGTGAATGGTTCGAACATGGCCCTGCTATCAAACTTATCAACACATACGGCCCGACTGAAACAACAGTAACCGCGTCTGCTTACTGCATGGCATCTTTGGCTGATGTAACGGCAATGATTCCCATTGGTAAAGCTAATTATGGCGCCCAACTTTATATATTAGATACGAATTTAAAAAGTGTTCCCTCAGGATTTCAGGGGGAATTATATATTGGCGGCACAGGTGTAACACGTGGCTATCTTAATCGTGAACAAGATAGCGCGAAGTATTTTGTGGCTAATCCTTTTGGTCCGGGGCGACTTTACCGCACAGGAGATATTGTACGTCAGTTACCTGATGGTAATTTGGAATTTATTGGGCGCAATGATAATCAAGTAAAAATAAACGGCTTTCGTATTGAGCCAGAAGAAATCAGCAATCAATTAATGGATTATCCCGGCATTCATGAAGCGGTTGTCTATCCTCGACAGCTTGGCTCTGATGATCGATTGCAATTAATTGCTTATGTTGTGGCTGAAGAAATCATCAATGTTAATGCTATTCGTCTGGCGATGAAGAGCAAACTGTCTGATTACATGTTGCCTGTTGCTGTTGTACAGCTAGAAAAATTACCACTGACACAAAACGGCAAGTTAGATTTTAGGCAATTACCGCTACCACAAAAACAAGATTATAGTCAGCAGGAATTTGTTGCCCCTGAGGGCGAAGCCGAGTTGGTATTAGCACAACTGTGGCAGTCGCTATTAGCCTTGAGTAAAGTCAGCCGCCATGACAACTTTTTTGCTCTGGGTGGTCACTCGTTATTAATTATGTCATTGCGAGCAGAATTGGCTCAGCGTGGTTATCAACTGCCTATGCGTGCGATTTATCGAACCAACACGCTGGCAGAATTGGCATTACATTTATCTTGTGTCCGTAAGGATGAAGAAACGTTAATTCACCAAGAGGTGGCTGTTAATAAGCTTGCAGAGCATGTTGAACATATCACGCCTGATATGTTGGATATGGTGACTTTGAGTGAAGAAGAAATCGCAATTATTTGCCAACAAATTGAGGGCGGCGCCAGTAATATACAAGATATTTATCCATTATCACCGTTGCAGGAAGGCATTTTCTTTCACCATCGGATGAATGAAGAGCATGATACTTATATCATCCCCATTCTTATCAAGTTTGCTAATGAGCAAAAGCTGACAGCATTTCTACATACGCTTGATAAGATAGTGGCGCGTCATGATATTTTCCGCACCTCTATTCATTGGCATGATTTAACCACCTCAGTTCAGGTTGTTCATCGAACAGCTTCGGTTCCTTTACAATGGCAAGCTATTGCTCCAGGTTTCTCAGCATTGGAAACTTTGGCAGAATTATCTGCGATTGAACACCACCATATGAAGCTGGATCGTGCGCCTATGATGCAAGCGATTGCGGCTAAAGATACGAAGACTGATGAGTGTTTTCTGCTATTAAAGCAGCATCATTTATTAAGTGATCATATTTCTGTCTTATTGCAAATTGCAGAAATGCACGCTTTGCTTGAAGATCCCAATGTGTTGTTGCCTACTCCGGTTCAATATCGTGAGTTTGTTGCTTATTCATTAAGAGCTAACCAATCCAATAGCGGTGTTGATTACTTTAAAGCTAAGCTGTCTGATGTTGCTGAAACCACCGCTCCTTTCGGGTTATTAGATGTTTATAACGACGGGTTGAAAATAGATACTGTCAGAGAATGGGTTGACCCGCGTTTAACGCAGCAGATTATTGGCTTGGCTAGTCAACACTGCATCAGTGCGGCGAATATTTTTTATTTGGCTTGGGCATTGGTGGTTGCTAAATGCAGCGGTAAATCCGATGTTGTTTTTGGCTCCATGATGTCAGGACGACAGCAAGCTATTCGTGGTAGCGATCGTATTCTGGGGATGTTGATCAATTTGTTGCCTATACGCATCAATTTGGCAGATTTGTCGGTAAGCGAAGCATTAAAGCAGATTCATAATGAGCTCATTGAATTAGCCGACTATGAGCATTTTCCGCTTTCTGAGGCATTACGTTACAGTGCTTTGCCTGGCGGCACGCCCCTGTTTACTAGTTTGTTGAATTTCAGTCATAAAAGTGAATTAGCTGTTGCCAACCAAAACCATCATTTTGAAATGCTAGGCACTAAAGAGTACACCAACTATCCGTTAGAAATGGGCGTTGAGCAACTCGATAATGATTTCATAATGCAAGTTTATGTTGAGTCACAAGTTGGGGCGTGTAATGTTCTGACTTATATGAGAACAGCATTGGAGGCTATTATTCATGCATTGGGTCAAGCTCCGCAAACACCATTACTGACATTATCTATAACGCCTATTAGCGAACAACAGCGGATTATTAACGAATTCAATAGCCCTGTAGTTGCTTATGATAAAACAGCGGCGATTCATCAACGTTTTGAACATCAGGTAGCAAAAACACCTGCGGCCATTGCTGTTGTATGTGATACCCATCGCATCACTTATGCTGAACTTAATCAGCGTGCTAATCAACTGGCTCACTGCTTGATAGCACAAGGAGTGGTACGTAATCATATTGTTGCTATCTATGCCGAACGTTCCATTGAGTTTGTCATTGCCCTACTTGGCATTATGAAAGCCGGCGCTGCTTACGTTCCTTTGGACCCGACTAATCCACCTGAGCGTTTGTCGTATATGTTGGCTGACTCTGGGGTTAATGTGGTTTTAACTCAAAGCCATTTAAATGGGTTAACCTTCAATGGTCAGAAACGTTTTCAGTTGGATGTGGATTGGCCTTCATTAGGGCATTATGCAAATACTAACCCGGAGGTTGAGTGTTATCCTGATGATCTGGCTTATATGATTTATACTTCCGGTTCGACCGGCAAACCTAAAGGCGCGTTGGTGCACCATGCCGGAGCTTTGAATCATATTGATGCCGAATTTGATGTTCTCGGTTTTATGGGGCGTCATAATCAACTGTTATCACGTAACTTTCTACAAAGTGCCGCTTCTTCTTCCGATGTCTCTGTGTGGCAATTTCTGGCGCCTTTGCTAAGTGGAGGCAAAACAGTCATTCTGCCGGATGCTATGGATTTGTCTGAATATATTCGTGTGTTGCAAGACGAACAAATTCATCTGATTCAAACCGCTCCGTCAGTATTGAAAATATTGTTAGAACACTTGCTTGGTCAGGGTGAGGTCGCAACGCCATTACCGAACCTGAAATGGTTAATGATTATTGCTGAACCTTGTCCGGTGCCTTTGGTTAATCGCTGGTTGCAATATTACCCTCAAATTCCGGTGATGAATGGTTATGGACCTAGCGAAGCATCGGACGATATCACCTATTTTATTATTGACAAACCGTTAGAAGAGCACGTTAAAAATATTCCTATAGGCAAGCCGTTACCAAACTTAACCATGTATGTTCTGGATCAACATATGCAAATTTTGCCGACTAATGTTATTGGCGAATTGTGCGTGTCTGGTGTTGGCGTAGGCAAAGGTTATTGGAATAAACCTGAAAAAACGGCAGAAAGTTTTAAAGATAACCCTTTCCTCACAATGAACGGGCATGGGACCCGACTTTATCGCACTGGCGATTTAGGTTATTGGGACGCCAATGGCAATCTGGAACTTGTTGGGCGGATTGATAATCAGGTAAAAGTTCGAGGTTTTCGCGTTGAACTGGGGGAAATTGAGTCGGCTTTGGTGAAGTTACCCCAAGTGGCGGAAGCAGCGGTACTCGTTCATAAAGATAGAGCGGGTGAAAATTGTCTGGTCGCTTATCTGGTATTAACGGCAAATATTGCTCAGACCGAGCAGATTATTAATAACGTTAAGCAGGGATTAAATCATCACTTACCGGATTATATGATCCCCGGCTACTATGAAATTCTGGATAAGATGCCATTAAATGCGGCGGATAAAATTAATCGCCATGCATTGCCGAAGCCTTGTTTAGTCAATCATCACGTTGAGTGGGTTGAACCTGCTAATAAGATCGAGCAAGCATTAGCCGGTATTTGGCAATCAGTACTCAATGTTGACCGGGTTGGTCGAAACGACAACTTTTTCCACCTCGGCGGCCACTCTTTATTGGTCATTCGGGTAATTTCTAAAATACGTGCCGAACTTGGACGGGAAATTGCGGTTAGAGCTATTTTTGATCATCCAACGCTGGCCGAACTTGCGGTTATGCTTGAACAGCGGACGGCGACGACAGTTGATTCGATCCCCAAACAGCCACGAACCGGTGAGTTACTGCCTCTGTCATTTGCTCAAGAACGCTTGTGGATTCTTAGCCAAATTGACCAAAGTAGTGCGGAATACAATATGCCCATTGCATTTGCTGTTGAGGGCGAATTTGATGTTGGCGTAGCTGAACTAGCACTCAATCAAATCATCGAGCGTCATGAAATATTGCGTACTGTCTACATTAAGCAAGACGGCAAGCCGTTCCAGAAAATTCTATCTGGGAGAAATCTGACGCTTAATTATATTGATTTAACCTGTATGCCTAAGGAGCAACAAAGTCAGCATGTAGCTGAGTTAATGGAAGAAGACGCTAGGCAAATTTTTGATCTAAGCCGCGATTTAATGATTCGCGCCACCTTTATTCAGCGTCAAGTCAATAATGGCGTATTGCTATTTAATGCTCATCATATTGCGTCTGACGGCTGGTCTGAGGATATTCTTACCCACGAGTTTGTTGTTCGTTATGATGCTTTACGCAATGGGAACAAGGTCGAAATAAAGGAACTTGACATTCAATATGCTGATTTTGCAGTTTGGCAGCGTGACAGGTTGCAAAGTGAGTATTTAGCGTCGCAGATCAGCTATTGGAAACGGCAATTGGATGAGATACCGCCAGTACACGGTTTGCCGCTGGACAGGCCGAGGCCGAAGGTAAGGCAACATCAAGGCGCCGTGGTGACAGGCTCATTGCAGGAGGACACTACGCAAGCACTGGTCAGTTTGGCCAGACAACATCAACTGACTCCGTTCATGCTATTCCATGCTGCGTTGGCATTATTATTATCTCGTCACAGCAACAGCGATGACATTGTGATAGGTACGCCAGTGGCGAACCGTTTGCAGGCAGAGCTGGAAACGCTGATTGGCTTCTTTGTCAACACCTTGATACTACGAGTAGATACTAGGCACGCTATGCTTAGTGATTACCTTGCTCATGTCAAACAGGCGCATCTGGATGCTCAGGCCAATCAAGACGTGCCGTTTGAACAACTGGTTGAACGGTTACAAGTAACAAGAAGTACGGCATATACGCCATTGTTCCAAATCATGTTGACGACCGATACAGATTATGGACTGAATAGCGACGTTGGAGAGGTTACCTTCAACCTGCCGGGAATGAAGCTGAATTCAATCGCTCCGAACCATATCCAAACCAAGTTTGATCTCAATATTGATCTGAGTATTAGTGAGGATCGATTGCATTTGCAATGGGTCTATGACACCAGTTTGTTCAGCCATGAACATATTGAGCAGTTCAATGATCACCTGTCACGTTTACTGATAGGGCTGGCCGAAGCGACGAAGGCGAATGACTATACACAGGTTTCACTTGCCAGCTTGCCGATGCTGTCAAATGTGGAGATCGCGTACCTGCGGCATACGCTCAATGATACCTATGTAGAATATCCAAAGAGCAAATGTATCCACGAGCTGTTTGAACAGCAGGCCGAAACAAATCCTGATAACGTTGCGCTGGAGTGCGGTGATAGCCAATTGACTTACAGGCAGCTCAATGAAAAATCCAACCAGTTGGCGCACTATCTGTTGGAACGACACGCTATTGAGCCGGATACGCTAGTGGGTTTATGTGTGGAGCGTTCACTGGAGATGGTAATCGGCATTTTGGCGATCCTCAAGGCGGGAGGCGCTTATGTGCCGCTGGACCCAAGATATCCTCAGGAGCGCCTGGGTTACATGTTGGAAGATGCGCAGCTTGAGGTGGTGCTGATCCAGTCACATCTGGAGCAGGTACTGCCAGACTTCAACGGTCATCGGGTGATATTAGATAATCTTGGCAGTACGAATAGTCAAATCAGCACGGCATACAGCCACTACCCTACGACTAATCTGGATAAGCATGCATTGGCGTTGACTGCCAGTCATCTGGCCTATGTGATTTACACCTCAGGATCGACGGGTAAACCTAAAGGGGTGATGATTGAGCATAGAAATACAATCGCCATGCTCAGTTGGGCTCAATCGCAATATACCAAGGAGGACATTGCTTGTGTTCTCATGTCAACGTCTCTGAACTTTGATTTATCAATATTTGAACTATTTTTACCTTTAGTCTCGGGTACGCGGGTGTGTGTTGTTGAGGACATTTTGGTTCTACATCAAGGCATTGACTGTCAGGCGACTCTGATAAATACGGTGCCTTCGGCAATGAACTCTCTGGTTGAACGAAATGCGATACCGAGGAGTACTCGGATTATTAATTTGGCCGGCGAGGCTTTATCTGCAAATTTGGTCAATGCGATATATGAGAAAAATCAAGATGTAACGGTTTATAACTTATATGGACCGTCAGAGGATACGACATATTCTACTTGGGCGAAATTGGATTCTCCTGTGCACACCACACCGACTATTGGCAGGATCATTAGCAATAGTCAGGCTTATATTTTGGATAAAGAGCAGCAACTTGTGCCTTACGGCTCTACCGGGGAGCTTTATGTCGGCGGCGCAGGCTTAGCCCGTGGTTATATCAATCGTCCTGAACTCACGAAGGAACGCTTCGTTGCTAACCCGTTTCATGATCCAGCCAATACTGATAGCAGTGAGCGTTTGTACAAAACCGGCGATTTGGTGCGCTACTTGCCAGACGGCAATCTGGAGTTCGTTGGTCGTATTGATGATCAGGTGAAAATCCGTGGTTTCAGAATAGAACTGGGTGAGATTGAGTATCAACTTAATCAGCAGGCAGGGGTGAACTCGTCTCTGGTGCTGGTCAAGGCAACCTTGGCAGGTGACAAACAACTGGTTGCCTATATCAAACGGGTGTCGGATAAGCTGACGAATGAGAGGGCGAGCGCAGAATGGCAGCAGGCTCAAACTCGGTTTATTCAGGGTATCAAATCTGCATTAGCTAAATCCTTGCCGGACTACATGATACCGTCAGTTATGGTTGTGGTTGAAGAATGGCCGTTGACGCCCAATGGCAAGATTGACCGTAAGATGCTGCCTGAACCTAATACTGAGCATGATAAAAGCGATAATTTTATTGAACCGGTTGGTGAAACGGAAATCTCTTTGGCGGCAATTTGGCAAAGGGTACTGAATGTCAGACAAATATCGCGCAACGATAACTTTTTTGCACTAGGCGGTCACTCATTATTGGCAATCAAATTAGTCACGGAAATCAATGCTGCATTTGTCATTGAGCTTGGTGCTATGCAGGTTTTCCAGACACCTCTCTTGCATGAACTTGCAGAATTAATCTGCAACCAGCAATTACAAGGGCAAATCCAAAGTGAGCTTGAAACGGCAGGTGAAGAGGGGTGGTTATGATGGACATGTTGAAATTAGTTAAAGACGCTTATGAACAGGGTGTATTGCTATTCAGTAAAGAGGGTCAGTTAGGATTTAAGTTAAAAGGGGCTCACTTCCCCGATGAACTAAAAGCCAAAATTAAAGCACACAAAGCCGAGCTGATCGATTTTCTCGATAAAGGCAGAGTGGATATCCCTGGCAATGAAATGGTGATTGAACCGGCTCTTCGAACCCAGAAATTGCCTCTAAGTTCTTCACAGCAACGGATCTGGTTTATCGAGCAGTTTGGCGGTGGAAGCACCGCTTACAACATGGTGTCAGCTTATACGGTAAGCGGTAAATTTGAATTGGCGGCAGCGAATCTGGCCCTGCAAACTATCATAGATCGGCACGAAGTGCTGCGTACTGTTTACCATAGCGATGAAAATGGAACCTGGCAGGTTATCAAGCCGGAGTGGTCATTCGAGATAGCCCAATCAGATATCCATGATATAAGCGAAGCCGAGCAAGAGGCGTGGGTTGAGCAGGCTATTCAGGATGAAATGACCTACCGATTTGATTTGGCATGGGATGTGATGGTGCGTTGTCGCTATATCAGCACCTCAATGGAGCAGGGCGTGCTGTTATTTAACATGCATCATATTGCTTCCGATGGTTGGTCGATGGGGATATTGGTTAAAGAGTTTGTGAACTTGTATCAGGCTTATCGCCAAGGTCGGGCTAACCCGTTAGCGGCTCTGGAGATTCAGTATGCCGATTATGCGGTCTGGCAGCGCAGCCCAGAGAGAGAAACTCAGTTAGCGGCAGGGTTAGCCTATTGGCAGCAACAGTTGTCGGATTTACCTCCAGTTCATGGATTGCCTTTGGATTACGGGCGACCAACCCATCAAACCAGTCATGGTCGCAGTTATGAATTTAGCCTGGACAATGAGGTTAGCAAAGGGTTGCAGCAACTGGCGTTGGCACAGGATTGCACGCTTTTTATGGTGCTGCATGCGGCATTTACGGTACTGCTCGGTCGTCACAGCGGGCAACGGGATATTGTAGTGGGAACCCCGGTAGCTAACCGTTTGCAGACATCATTAACGCCGTTGATAGGCTGTTTTATGAATACGCTGGTGTTGCGCAGCGAGTGTGAGCTGGAACAATCGTTCATCAATTATCTAGGTTCGGTCCGGGAGATAAACCTGACTGCCTTGCGGCACCAAAATGTTCCGTTTGAGTTGTTGGTGGAGCGGTTGCAGCCGGAACGCAGCACCCGTTATTCACCGTTATTCCAAATCATGTTTTCTATGAATACGAATGACAGTGTGGAGTTGCAACTGGAAGGGGTAAGTTTGCGGCCGCGGCTGGAACAGACTCGCAATGCGATGTATGAATTGACGTTAGAGGCCCAGCAAACAGAGGAAGGTCTGGCTTTTAGTTTCGAGTACAACACAGATTTGTTTGCAGAGGAGACAATAAAGCGGCTGGCAGCGCGTTTTACGACTTTGCTAATAGGCATAGTGGTTTCTCCGTCCGAAAAGCTTGGCGATTTAACTCTGTTGCCACCGGAAGAGCAGGATTACCTGCTGCACAGTTTAAACCAGACAGCGGTAGAGTATGACCGTAACCAATGTATCCATGAGCGGCTAGAAGCCTTTGCTGAACAAACGCCGGATGCCATTGCATTGATCTTTGATGACCAGCGGTTGACTTATGCGCAACTTAATGCCAGCGCTAATCAGTTAGCACATCAATTAAGAGCGCAGGGCGTTTCAACGGGTGGGCGAGTTGCTGTGTTGTTGCAGAGAGGCATCGACATGGTTACAGCACTATTGGCAGTGATGAAAGCAGGAGCTGCGTATGTTCCGGTTGATCCTAGCTTTCCTGCCGATAGAGTGCGGTATATGCTGAACGATGCAGAGCCGCAATGTATTATAAGTAACCGCATTATAAGTAACCGCGAATGCGCATCAGGATTAGTCGGTTTTGCGGAATTAACCTGCTTATTGGATCACATTGACCTTAGCCAATCACCCACCACCAATATTTCTAAACAGTCGATCGGTTTAGCCGCATCTGCTCCGGCCTACGTGATTTACACTTCCGGTTCTACGGGTAATCCCAAAGGTGTGATGGTCAGCCACTCTGCGGTTAATAACTTCTTGATCTCAATGCAAGATAACTTGCAGTGTATGGCGCAGGACAATGTTTTAGCCATCACCACTATTTCCTTTGATATTGCCGTATTAGAGCTCTATCTGCCTTGGTTGTCCGGCGCCGCTTGTGTCGTGGCTGCGCAGCAAGACGTGACTGATCCCGCCAGACTGGTTGTACTACTCGAACAACATAACATTTCGCTGTTACAAGCCACGCCAACGACTTGGAATATGTTGCTTGAATCAGGCTGGCAGGGGCGCTCGTCGTTAAAAATGATCAGTGGCGGCGAGGCTTTGCCATTAGCGACAGCAACGGCATTATTGAGCAAAGGCAACGCGCTCTGGAATATGTACGGGCCGACGGAAACCACGGTTTGGTCAACCATTGCGAAACTGAACGCACAACTGCTTGAGCAGCAACTTGTTACTATCGGGTTACCGTTAAACAACACCACAATTTATTTACTGGATGAACAATTAAAACCGGCGCCTTTTGGGGCGGTGGGAGAGCTATACATTGGTGGTGATGGGCTTGCTGACGGCTATTTCAAACGTGAAGATCTGACTGCTGAGCGATTCATTAACCTGACATTTTCTGACGGTTTAACCGCCAGAGTTTATAAAACGGGCGATCTTGCCCGTTACACTACAGAAGGTTCACTTGTATATTTGGGTAGAAATGATTACCAAGTGAAATTACGGGGCCACCGAATTGAACTTGGCGAAATTGAACAGGTTATCAACCTGTTTCCACAAATAACCCGTTCTGTTGTGATTGCGCTAAACGATCAGCAAACACAACAGTATCTAGCGGGTTATGTGGTCGCCGAGCAACAAATTGATATTGATGCGCTACGTCAACACCTTGAGCAGAAGTTGCCAGCCTATATGTTACCACGAGCAATTATTCAGCTTGAAACATTGCCGCTTACGCTAAATAACAAGATTGATCGCAAAGCGCTGCCAACACCGCAAGAGAGTGATATTGCTGTTAAGGCCAGTACGCCGCCCATCAACGAAAAAGAAGAAATACTGGCAGCTATTTGGTGCGAAATGCTAGGTATTGAGCAAATAGGCCGGGATGACAACTTTTTTATGGTTGGAGGCCACTCATTAATTGCGACTAAGGTGATCACAAAGATTAATGAGCAATTTCAATGTAGTTTACAGGTAAGAGATATCTTTGAAGCTGCAACAGTGGCTTTACTTGCAGAGAGAGTGCCTTATGCGGCATCGGATAAGCGTTATCAAACAATTCCTATTCTTGAACGCAAGACAAATTTATTACCGCAATCTTATGCTCAACAACGAATCTGGTTTATCGAGCAGTTTGGCGGTGATAGCACCGCCTACAACATGGTGTCAGCCTATACGGTAAGCGGTAAATTTGAACTGTCGGCAGCGAATCTGGCCCTGCAAACCATCATCGATCGACACGAAGTGCTGCGTACGGTTTACCACAGCGATGAAAATGGCACCTGGCAGGTTATCAAGCCGGAGTGGTCGTTTGAGATAGCTCAATCGGATATCAGTGACATCGGCAAAGCCGGGCAAGAGGCGTGGATTGAACAGGCTATTCAGCATGAAATGACCTACCGATTTGATTTGGCACAGGATGTGATGGTGCGTTGTCACTACATCAGCACTTCAACGGAGCAGGGCGTGTTGTTATTTAACATGCATCATATTGCTTCTGATGGCTGGTCAATGGGGGTGCTGGTTAAGGAACTTGTGAGCTTGTACCAAGCTTATCGTCAAGGTCGGGCTAACCCGTTACCAGCTCTGGAGATTCAGTATGCAGATTATGCGGTCTGGCAACACAGCGCAGAAGGAGAATCTCAGTTAGCGGCGGGATTGGAATATTGGCAGCAACAGTTGTCGGATTTACCCCCAGTACACGGGTTGCCTCTGGATTACGGGCGGCCAGTCAACCAGACCAGTCATGGCCGCAGTTATGAATTTAGCCTGAACAATGAGGTTAGCAAAGGGTTGCAGCAACTGGCGCTGACACAAGGGTGCACTCTTTTTATGGTGTTGCATGCGGCATTTACGGTACTGCTCAGTCGTCACAGCGGGCAACGAGATATTGTGGTGGGAACCCCGATAGCTAACCGTTTGCAGACATCGTTAATGCCATTGATCGGCTGTTTTATCAATACGCTGGTATTGCGCAGCGAGTGTGAGCTAGAGCAATCGTTTATCGATTACCTGAGATCGGTCCGGGAGGTAAACCTGGCTGCCCAGCGGCATCAAAATGTCCCGTTTGAGTTATTAGTGGAGCGGTTGCAACCGGAGCGTAGCACCAGTTATTCACCGTTGTTCCAAATCATGTTTTCTATGAATACGAATGACCGTGTGGAGTTGCAATTGGACGGGGTAAGTTTGTGGCCGAGGCCGGAACAGACCCGCAATGCGATGTATGAATTGACACTGGATGCCAGCCAGACAGAAGAAGGTCTGACGTTTAATTTCGAGTACAACACGGATTTGTTTGCCGAGCAGACAATAAAGCGGCTGGTGGTACGTTTTACCACCTTGTTGATGAGCATTGTGGCTTCTCCGTCCGAAAAGCTTGGCGATTTGGTTCTGTTACCGCCGGAAGAGCAGGATTACCTGCTGCACAGTTTGAACCAGACAGCGGTAGAGTATGATCGTAGCCAATGTATCCATGAGCGGATAGAAAAGTTTGCCGAACAAACGCCGGATGCCATTGCGTTGGTCTTTGGCGACCAGCAGTTGACTTATGCGCAACTTAATGCCAGAGCCAACCAGTTGGCGCATTATCTGGTTGTTCAGGGCGCCAAACCGGATTCAATGATTGCGATATGTATTGAGCGCAGTATTGACATGATTGTGTCGGTACTTGCCATCTTGAAATCGGGTAGTGCCTATTTGCCTCTCGATCCTGCCTATCCGCAAGAAAGGCTTGCTTATATTATTGATGATGCCCAGCCTTTGATGGTGATAACCAACAGCCATAACAGCAAGTTATTGCCTGAAAATAGTCCATTGAGCATTGATGTGACTACCACCTCGTTTGCCGGATTCTCAACCGATAATCTTTCCGCCGCTGAATTGGGTTTGCGTTCTACCCACTTGGCTTATGTTCTCTATACCTCGGGTTCTACGGGCATGCCGAAAGGTGTGATGATTGAACATCAGGCATTGGTGAATCTGGTGGTGGGGCTTGCGGATGCCTATCTTTATTCAAAGCAGGATCGGGTACTGCAATTTGCCGCCCTCAGTTTTGATATGTCTATTGAAGAAATATTTGGCGCCTTTGGCAATGGCAGTACCTTGGTCTTACGTGGCGAAGATTGGTTGATAGATGTCGCTACTTTCTGGCAAAGGTGCCGGGAATACCAGATCAGTGCGGTGAATTTGCCAACCACGTTCTGGCACGAAGTAGTAAGTGAAAATACGGTCTTAGTACCTGAGCATATTCGCCAAATTAGTGTCGGCGGCGAGCAGATTAAGCCGGATAAAGTGGTTGCATGGTATCAGCGACCGGGGCATTTACCCCGTTTAGTCAATGCCTATGGGCCAACCGAATACACGGTCAATACTTGCATTGCCTACGATTTTCAGGGAGACGCCCTCAGTATTGGGCGCCCAATTCAAAATACGGCCATCTTCTTGTTGGACAAAAATCAACAGCTTGTGCCTTTTGGCGCTGTTGGTGAAATTTGTGTCGCGGGTGATGGTGTTGCGCGGGGCTATATCAACAAACAGCAATTAACCCGTGAACGATTTATTGATAATCCTTTTGTAAGCCGCTATCCAAAGCTCTATCGAACTGGCGACTTGGGGCGTTACTCACTGGCAGGGGATATTCAATATTACGGGCGTGATGACCATCAGGTTAAGATCCGTGGATTCCGTATTGAGTTAGGGGAGATAGAAACAAGGCTGCGTAGCTTGCCTGCCATTCGTGACGCGGTTGTCATTGCTCGAGAGGATGAATCGGCTCACAAGTATCTGGCGGCCTATATCACCCTTGATGGTCAGCAGAAAATTGCTGAGATCCGACACCTATTAAGTCAGCAGTTACCGAGTTATATGGTCCCTTCGGCGTTTGTGGTACTAGACGAGATACCGCTTACTGCCAACCGAAAAGTGGATCGTAAAGCGCTGCCTAAACCAGATTTTGTTGCTCAGGGGGAAATTGAATATATCGCGCCAGCCACTGAACAAGAAACACTGCTAGCTGAAATTTGGCGAACACTGTTTGGATTGGCGCAAGTCAGTGCTGCGGCCAACTTCTTTGAGTTGGGTGGACACTCGTTGTTGAGCATGAAGATGCTATCCCATATTAAAAAGCATGGTTATCGATTGGATATTCGGGCCTTGTTTGAGTACCCGAAATTACGGGATATGGCGAAACAACTTTACGATCCACTACAGGCAACCGAGCAGGGAACACCGCTGTTAACAGCCCATGAAGCATTGGAAAGCATGGTTTCCTTGTCGGAAACTGAGCGGGCTTTGATCGTCTCTCAGTCGCCGGGAGGTGAGCAAAATATTGTTGGCATTTATCCTTTGGCGCCATTACAGGAAGGGATCTTATTCCATCACATGATGTGTGGGAAATCTGACCTTTATGTTACTCCGATGCTGTATTCATTTCCGTCAAACACCGAGATGGAAAGCTTTATTGGAGCATTGGATAAAATAGTACAGCGACATGATGCGCTGCGAACTGGAATTTTTTGGCAAGGTATTGATGAACCGGTGCAGGTTATCTACAAAGAGGCGCCATTACCGGTGGTTGACATCGATTTAAGGGATGATGTTGATATCCAGCAGCAGTTAGCACAGTTTATGGAGCCATCACAACAATGGATGGATGTTACTCAGGCGCCGTTGGTCAGGGTAACCCGGTTTATCGACCGCCAGCAAAAGCAGCGCTATGTTATGGTGCAGGAGCATCACCTGATAAGTGATCATGTGTCATTGGAGATTATTCAAGAAGAATTTCTGGCTATCTTGACAGGTGATGAAAAGTCGCTGCCAGAAGCTTTGAGTTATCGGGAGTTTGTCTTAAACGCCATCAGCCAAACCGATACCAAAGCGGCGCAACAGTTTTTTACCGAGCAATTGGCTGGGGTTGATGAAATCACGGCACCTTTTGGGATCACAAGTGGAATGGTTAACAATAACCTATTCACTGAAATCCAAATTGGCTTGCCTGCGGATTTATCCGCAGAGATTCGTCGCTCTTCTTCTGCATGGCAGATAAGTCCAGCGCTTATTTTTCACATGGCATGGGCATTGGTTCTGGCAAAAACCAGCGGTACTAAAGATGTCATATTCGGTACGGTATTATCTGGTCGCTTGCAGGGCGTTGATAATATTGAGCGAGTAGTTGGTTTATTCATCAATACCTTGCCGCTGCGTGTTGATTTGAGTCAGTTGAACGTGGCTCAGTTGATGCAGGAAATGCAACAGAAACTGGTTAGCTTGCTGCAATTCGAGCAAGTACCGACTGCGATTGCTGAACAATGTAGCAAACTGTCGGGTTCTAGCAGTTTATTCGACAGTATTTTGAATTACCGTCACTCCGAAGTGAGTGGCGAGACAAGTGAACTTAACCAGCTTTGGCAAAAAACCGGCATTGAGTTGGTCGATGTAAGAGAACGTACCAATTACCCGATTACAATATCGATTGACGATTTCGGGGATGATTTTTCTGTTGCTGCTCAAATCGACAGTCGATTTGATGCTGAACGCTTGGTGGAATATCTCATCAATGCTAGCAGACAACTTGTTGCTGCTTTGCAAAATCAGGTACAGGTTGCCGCATTGTCGCTCGACATCCTTGATGCTGAGGAACGGGCGTTCCTGTTGCATTCGTTAAATCAAACGGTATTACCGTATGACAACTCACAAACTCTGATTGAGAGATTCGAAGCCCAAGTTAAGGCGAATCCCGATGAGATTGCGTTGAATTTTGCTGGCGAGACGATGACGTACCGTGAGTTAAATCAGCGATCCAATCAACTTGCTCAGTATCTCCTGAACAAGGGAGCGAAAGTAAATACTCCCGTCGTGATGTTCATTGAACGTTCCTTTGAGATGGTCATCACTGTTATCGCCATCTTAAAAACGGGCGCCGGTTATGTACCACTGGATACCTCATTACCGACAGAACGCTTAAACATCATTCTTAGTGATCTGTCTGATGAAATCTTAGTAACGATGTGCTCCTTGAATGATAGGTTTGCGGTAAAACGCCAGAAAATGGTGTTGTTGGATGATCCTTGCACAGTAGAGATACTGGACAAACAGCCAACCAGTAATTTGGCTATCGAATACTCTCTGGATTACCTCGGTTACGTGCTCTATACCTCAGGTTCAACGGGTAAGCCTAAGGCGATTGAAATGCCACAGCGGGCGCTGAGCAATTTATTACAAGGTATTAGCCAGCTTGAGCCAGCGCTGACGGGGCCGAACCGTTGGTTACAATTCTCATCAATTGGTTTTGATCTCAGTTTTGAAGACATATTCATGCCGCTGTTGTCCGGGGGTTCACTGCAACTCATTGATAAATCGACTCAGTTGGATATTCGGCTGTTAGCGAAGCAAATCCAGCAGGGGCAACTTCAAGTCCTGAACTTACCTTATGCCGTATTGCAGAACCTGGCTGAGTATAGCGGTGTTAATGGGCTACAGTTCCCCGAATTAAGGGTTATTGTTTCGAGCGCTGAAAGGCTCAAAATCACAGCGGCCATCAGACAGTTTTTCACGACACATAGTCAATGTAAGTTAGTGAACCACTATGGCCCGGCAGAGACCCATGTCGTAACGTCTAACACATTACAGGGAGAACCTGCCTCATGGCCTGATTTGCCGACGATTGGCCGCTCATTGCCTAACGTGGCTTGTTATATTTTGGATGAGTACTTGCAGCCTGTCCCGATGGGAGCCATTGGCGAGCTATATTTAGCCGGGGAGTGTTTATCAAGAGGCTATTATCAGCAGCCCCAGCTTACCGCAGAGCGGTATCTTGATTGCGATTGGGTTCTTGGGAAACGAGTGTATCGAACTGGGGACTTAGCCAGCTTTCATCAAAACGGTGAAATCAACTACTTTGGCCGCAACGACCATCTGGTCAAGATCCGTGGGTTCAGAATTGAACTCGGTGATATCGAAGCTCAATTAAGTAAGTTCGATGGCATAACCGGAGCCGTAGTCATTGCTATTGGTACAGAAGCAGGCGATAAGCAGCTTATCGCTTATTTTATCGCAGCTAACCCATTGAATTTACCTGAAATTAAAGCCTATTTATCGGCTAGCTTACCTGATTACATGTTGCCATCTGCGTATGTGCAGATGGCGGCTTTTCCGCTGAATACCAATGGCAAAGTGGATCGCAGCCGACTTCCACAACCTGGAGCAGATAACTTTGTCAAAGCCAAATACATCGCGCCAGTGACTGAACTGGAACAAAGTGTTGCGAAAATTTGGCAGGGGTTATTGCAACAAGACAGGGTAAGCATGGCCGACAACTTTTTTGATTTAGGTGGTCATTCCTTATTAGCGATGAAGCTAATTTCTCGAATTGAACAGGCATTTTCCGTTGGCGTGCCAATTGCGATTGTGTTTGAAAGATCAAGATTAGAGCAGTTATGTGATTGGCTTGAAAAAGAAATTGTTATTCAACGTAACAAGTCAGTTGGGGCTGTAGTGGAAGAATATGAGGTAACTGAGTGGTGATTATGAACCTAAAAGGCTTTATTGATAGATTGTCCGAGCAGGAAGTTCGTCTTTTTGTTGAAAATGGGACGCTAAAATCTCAGTCTGCTCCTGGCGCCATCACACCTGAGCAGGAAAAATTTATTAAACAAAACAAACAAGCAATTATTGATTTTCTCTCTCATGCGGAGGTAGGGGGGCAACCGAAGCTTGCGTTATTACAACGTCGGCGCCTTACCAAGGCACCGTTATCCTTTGCGCAGCGCCGTTTTTGGCTGGTCGAACAGGTTTCTACGGTTGAGAGTCAGTATAAGATTTCAACCGCGTTTAATTTATATGGTCAATTTTCCTTAGCAGCCGCAAATCAGGCGATGGATGCCATTATTAAGCGACATGAAATTTTACGTACTGTTTATCAGGAATCACAAGGCATGCCGGAACAGGTCGTGTTGGACGACTTTGTTTTCCAGATTGATAAAGACACCCTTGCCGATGGTGTTGACCAACAGCAACAGATAGAAGATTGGCTGGCGGGGCAGAGACAGAGACGATTTGATTTAAGTAGGGATTTACCGCTAAGAGTGGCTTATTTGGCCTCTGATCTAAAATCAGAGACATCTGATAAACCATTGGCCGGCGTATTGTTTTTTGATTTGCACCATATTGCTGCTGATGGCTGGTCTCTGGCGATATTGGTGGATGAATTTACCCTTCTTTATCAGCGAATTGTGCATGGTAAACCCGCCTTGTTGACTGAACTTGAACTGCAATACTCGGACTATGCCTACTGGCAGAATCAAGCTGAAACTCAGCAAATGTTTGACGAGCAGTTGCAATATTGGCAACAACAGTTGGCTAACCTGCCATTGGTTCATGAATTGCCTTTGGATTACGCTCGTCCTCAAAAATTGGATATGCGCAGCGCAACGCACACGCAAAAGATACCGCTGGAGACGGTGAGTCAACTTAAGCGATTAGCGGTGGATGCAAATGCCACTTTATTCATGCTGTTGCATACCGCTTTTGCTGTGATGCTGGGGCGTTACAGTGATAACCCGGATGTGGTTATTGGCACACCTATTACAAGCCGGCCGGGACAGAAACTGGAATCGCTAATTGGTTGCTTCCTCAATACGCTGGTGTTGCGTTTGAATTGTACACCGACGCTGACATTCAATGAGTTGTTAAAGAGTGCAAGGCAGGCGCACCTTGATGCACAGAGCAATCAGGCCATTCCATTCGAATTATTAGTCGAGAAGTTGCTAGCTGAACAAAGCACCGCGTTTACGCCCTTATTCCAAGTGCTTTTCTCAATGCAAAATTATGAATCTCAACAGTTGGAACTTGCTGATGTTGAATTTGAAGAGGTTATGGAACAACGGGGACAAACGCAGTTTGATTTAACCCTAACCGCGACAGAAGATAAGGACGGATTGTCGCTGATTTTTGAGTTTAATCAAGGACTCTTTAATCCAGACACAATCGCCCGTTTTGCTGAAAATATGCAGTTGTTGTTGGCACATATTGCGGTCAATGGTGATAGACCCATTAATCAATTGGCGATCGTCAGTGAGCAGGAACAAGCGGTGTTGGACAAGTCTCATCAATCGGCTTGGCAACTGCCTGAGGAGCAACCTTTTGTGCATCAGCTTATTCAACAGCGGGCGGCTGAGTATCCTGAGCGAGCGGCAATTCGCTATCAGGAGCAAAGCCTCAGTTTTGCTGAACTTGATGCAAGGGCTAATCAGATCGCTCAATTATTATTGGCTAAAGGCGCCGACAACAACCAGCTAATTGCTATTTTGATGGAACCCGGCATTGACTTTGTTGTCAGCATGTTAGCGATATTGAAAGCAGGGTGTGCTTATTTGCCATTGGACCCTACTTATTCTGTAGCACGGTTAAGTTTTATCTTGGCTGACAGCAATGTTGGTTTGGTTATCGTCGATAACAAAAGTATCGATAAGGTCGATTTACCAACGGGTAGCGTTTGCACTATCTTGCTTGATGACACTGAAATTGCCGCCCAGCTCCGTACTGAACCGATGTTGACCTCAAATGTAACAGCAGATTCCCTTGCCTATGTCATTTATACCTCAGGTTCGACAGGCAATCCTAAAGGGGTGATGATCCCTCACGGGGCTTTGAGCGCATCAACGGTTGGGCGGTTTAATTCATACTCGATAGTGCCGGAGAAATTTTTACTGGTTTCATCATTTGCTTTCGATTCATCGGCTCCGGCAATATATTGGGGGCTTGGCAGCGGCGCAACGTTGCATTTAATGGCCCCCCAAGATGCGAAAGATGCATCATATGTGGCAAAGATGATAGACAGTCAACAAATTAGCCACGTTCTTTTTATTCCCAGTTTCTACGATGCTGTTCTTGATTCCCTTACAGGACATTCACTACGTAAGGTGATTTGTGCCGGCGAGAATTTGTCGGACCAAGTTAAGACAAAACATTTCCAATGTCAGCCTCAGGCAACTCTGGTCAACGAATATGGGCCAACGGAAACCACGGTATGGTCTTCGTTGAAAATCTTTGCAAAGGCGACTGAGCCAGTCACGATTGGTCGTCCAGCGCCCCATGTGTCACTTTATGTATTGGCGAAAGATCGCTCCCAATGTCCGGTTGGCGTAGTTGGAGAACTGTATGTCGGTGGTGTCGGATTAGCAAAAGGGTACTTGAACCGTCCAGAACTGACGGCCGAACGTTTTATTGATCATTTGGATGCTAAAGGTAACAGCGAACGACTATATCGCACAGGTGATTTAGTGAAAGTGTTGCCATCAGGCGAAATTGCTTACATTGGCCGAAACGATTTCCAAGTGAAATTGCGTGGTTTTCGTCTCGAATTGGGTGAAATTGAGAACTGTATCCGCGCTAATTTTGAGGTAGCGGATGTTGTGGTCTGTGTCAGGCAGGATGACAAACAGAGGCAATCCTTGGTGGCTTATTTAGTCGCTCCGTCGATGATCGACATACGTGAACAGCGCGATAAAGTCGAGCGCATCTTGCCGGAGTTTATGTGGCCTGGCTGCTATGTGTTATTGCCGGAAATGCCGCTGACTGAGAACGGTAAAGTTAATCGTCAAGCCCTGCCTGCGCCAAGTATGGAAAATATCGCTGAGGAGCCTTTTACGCCGCCAGAAACGGCAACTGAAAAGCAGTTAGCTGAATTGTTTCATAGAGAGCTTGGCTTGGAGCGAATCAATACTGCGGCCCGGTTTGTACAGATCGGTATTCACTCACTGCAATTTGTCAAACTCGGCAGTGTCATCAGCGAAGAATTGAAGATAGAACTGTCCGTAAAGGATTTTTACGTCTACGACACTCTGTTTGCTTTAGCACAGTATGTTGAGCAGCAGCTTGCCGAACGACAGAAACAGATTGGGGGAGAAAGGGAGGTCGTTGAACTGTGAATATCGCCGCATTTTTAGCTGACTTAAAACAGCAAGACATTATGGTATACCTTGAATCTGACTCGCTTAAGCTGAACGCGCCTAAGGGCGCAGTATCGCAAGATATGCTTACGGAGTTGAGAACGCATAAGGTAGAGATTATTGCGTATCTGCAAGGGCAACAATCAAATCCATTACCGATCAAGATTGTCGACAGAGGGTTGACTCGGTTACCGCTTTCTTTTGCACAACAACGCCTGTGGTTCATCGACCAGCTCTTTGGCAGCAGCGAACATTACAATATGGCGACGGTGTTGGAAGTGAGCGGCGCGTTCGATTTAACGATTGCTGAAAAAGTCATGCAACGCATTGTCGAACGCCATGAAGTGTTGCGCTCAGTTTACCGAGAAGAACAGGGCGAAGTATGGCAAGAGATTCAGTCAGATGTTAAGGCAAAAATCAATGTTCGGCACTTGACATGTGAACCTGCCGAACTGAAAGCGATATTTTATCAGTATGTTTCTGCTCCGTTTGACTTGCAGAAGGATCTCATGGTCCGGATCGACTTTTTTACAACGGATACTCAGCGGCAATTTCTTATCATCAACTTGCACCATATTGCTGGAGACGGATTGTCTTTCTCTCTATTGATGGAAGAATTTGTCACTCATTATCAAGCGATTAAGCAGAATCTGCCGGAATCCTTGCCTGTATTACCCGTACAATATGCAGATTATGCTTACACTCAGCAGTCATGGATTGCTGACGGGGTGTTTGATGCGCAACTTGATTATTGGCGACAAAAACTAGCGGATATACCGCAAGTTCACCAATTTCCCTTGGATTTTCCGCGCCCGGTGAAACAGACCAACTATGGTGTTAAGGTGCGATTCCGATTGGATCGGCAATCTTCGGCGATGTTGCGTAAGCATGCAGGCAATGCCGGGGCGACCCTGTTTATGTTATTGCACGCCGCATTTTCAGTATTTATCGCTCGCTACAGCCAGCAAACGGATATTGTCATTGGTACACCGGCCACTAACCGGAAACAAAAAGAGTTACAGTCGCTGCTCGGGTTGTTTGTCAATACGTTGGCGTTGAGAACTGAATATCAGGGCAAGATTGATTTCATGCAGTTTGTGCAGCATGTAAAGCAAGTCAACATTGAAGCACAAATGAATCAGGATTTGCCGTTTGATGTTCTGGTGGAGAAATTGGCGGTGAGTCGGAACATCGCTTATTCACCGATATTCCAGTTCATGTTCACAATGGATACGACCGAGGCCAGTGAATCGAGATTGGATGACGTGGTGTTTACCCCGGTATCTTCGGGTGAAGCATTCTCTAAATTTGATTTGGAACTTGATGCGATTGATGACGGTGACACTATTCTGTTTGAAGTGGTGTACAACAGTAGCCTATTCCATGAACACACTATTGCAAGGTTACTCAAATCGTTTGAAATCTTATTGATTGATATCGCCAAAAATCCTTATAAAACATTAGACTCTTTAGCGTTGTTGGATGAAGACGAAAAGCGCCGTTTAGGGCGACAACTGGCGATACCCTCTTCTATCGCGACAACGGCAGAAACTGTGCAATGCCAGTTTGAACGTCAGGTAGCACGAAGATCCGATGCGACCGCTTTGGTATGGCAGGTTGCAGGAGAAAACCAAACCCTGACATATTGCGAGTTGAACCAGCGGGCTAACCGATTGGCGCATCACCTAATCGAAAAGGGGGTTAAGCCGGGTAATATTGTCGCGTTATGTTTACCGCGTTCCCCGGAGATGATTATCAGTATATTGGCGGTACTGAAAGCAGGCGCCGCTTACACCCCCATTGACGTTGACAACCCTCAGTCCCGAATCCAGCACATTATTGCCGATTGCCAACCGGCGGTTGTGTTGACGAACAACGCCTATGCAGACAAGTTTGCTGAACTGAATGTCATTGTTGAGCTGTTAACCTCGGAAATGGAGCCATTTTTAGAGATTGCATCTGATAATCCGAATATCAACCAGAGCTTGGATGAACTTGCTTATGTCATGTATACCTCTGGATCGACGGGCAAACCTAAAGGGGTCATGGTAGAGCATACGCAGTTGAGCCATTTTGTGGCGGCCGCATTGGCAATGTATGCCGTTAAACCTGACGACAACGTATTACAGTTCTCCTCATTTGCATTTGATATTTCCATTGAAGAGTGTTTTGTCACCCTATGTGCAGGGGCCACGTTGGTATTGAGGAACGATGATTGGTTGAACAGCGCTGACCTATTTTGGCAACAGTGTTGTCAACACAATATCACCGTAATGAGCTTACCCACCGCATTTTGGCATCAGGTAAGTAGTGGCGACGCCTTGGTGCCTGACACACTACGGTTGGTTATCGTTGGCGGCGAAGCAATTAATGCTGAAATTGTCAGGCATTGGTTTGCATCAGCAAACCGTCCTCCGGTGATGAATACCTACGGGCCGACCGAAACAACCGTCTTGGCGAGTTACTACCTGATTGAATCCGCGTTGCAGATTGAACAATCGGTTCCCATTGGCAGGGTATGTGGTCATGTTAAAGCCTATATTGTTGATGAACATTTGAATTTGGCGCCACAAGGTGTCATTGGTGAATTAGTGGTTGGTGGTAAAGGCGTTTCCCGAGGTTACTTAAACCGACCTGAGGAGCAGCAGAGAAGTTTTGTCCAGGTTGCTTTTTTCGACGGTGAGGTTGAACGGCTTTACCGGACCGGCGATCTGGTGAGGTTTAATGTTCATGGTGAAATTGAATATATCGGGCGGAAGGATAGCCAGATAAAAATTCGGGGTTTCCGCGTTGAGCTCGGTGAGATTGAGAACCAACTTGTTGCGATTGATGGAGTGAGGCAGGCGGTTGTCACTGCGGATGAGCTTAACGGCAATAAACAACTGGTTGCATACTACGTTGCGGACACGCCGCTGGAGCCAGTGGCGCTGAGGGAACAAATAAGCCAAACTTTGCCGGAATATATGGTCCCCAATGCCTTTATTTCGCTAACCAGCATTCCAATGACGGTAAACGGTAAAGTTGACTACAAAGCGTTACTGAGTGTAGAGACACAAGAGCCGTTACCAGAGAATTATTGCCTCCCGCAGGGGGAACTGGAAGAACAACTGGCTGATATGTGGCAGCAGTTGTTAGGTCATCCTAAAGTGAGCCGTACCGATAACTTTTTCAAGCTAGGGGGACATTCCCTGTTGGCGATTAAATTGGTATCGGAAATCAAGAAAACCTTGGCCGTACAGATCTCTGTTCGGGTAGTGTTTGAAAGCCAAACCTTGGCTGACTTTGCACAATTGATCGCTGAACAACAGACAGCAACTAGCGGCAATGCAGCGATAGCGCCAATTACGCCTGTAGTTGAAATGACAAGAGTTGAAATGGCGAGAGTTGAGATGGTGCGAGCTGAAATGGTTCGAGTTGAAATGGCGCGGCTTCCATTGTCGTTTGCTCAGCAACGGCTTTGGTTTATTGACCAGTTAGATGGACAAACGCCTCAATACAATATGCCGTTTGCATTAACCGTCAAAGGGGACTTCAATCTCGCTATTGCTGAGCGTGCGATAAACATGATTGTTCAACGCCATCAGGTGCTCCGAACGGTCTATCGGCATGATATTGCTGGTGCATGGCAGGAAGTGTTGGACACGGTAACTGTGAAGATCGACCGTATTGACTATCAAAGCTTTGGGGAAAAAAGCTGTCAGCAGCAGGTGCAAGAATTTATTCAGCAGCATGCAGAGCGGGCATTTGATTTGGCTAACGATGTCATGCTGCGAGCGGCTTATCTAAAAATAGCTGAAGATCAGAGTGTTATGGTATTCAATATGCACCATATCGCCTCAGATGGTTGGTCAATCAACGTGCTTGCTGATGAATTTGTCAGCATATACAGCCAACTGCTTGAGGGCCGTCAGCAACCGGCTTTGCCATCGCTACCCATTCAATATAAAGATTATGCTGTCTGGCAACGGCAACAACTACAGGGTGAAACGTTACAAACGGATCTTAACTACTGGTTAACTCAGCTTAATGAGCTGCCGCCTGTACACGACTTACCGTTGGATTACCCGCGCCCATTACAACTTGGCAGCCGTGGCGGGCTATTTGAATTTAGTGCTGACAAATCTCTTTTGATTGGGCTCAAATCCCTTGCCAGTCAGCATAATACCAGTCTGTTTGTGGTATTACATGCTGCATTTACCTTGTTACTTGCTCGTCATGGTCAAAGCAAAGATATTGTCATAGGAACGCCGGTTGCGAATCGTTTGCAGGCGGAAGTGGAGCCGCTTATCGGCTTTTTCGTCAATATGCTAGTGCTGCGCACCAAATATCAGGCAAATCTCACTTTTGCTGAATATCTGTCGCATATTCGCCAAGTTAATATTGATGCTCAAGCGCATCAATTACTGCCGTTTGAACTGTTGGTTGAGAAAATGCAGCCGGAACGGAGTACAAGTTATTCGCCGCTATTCCAAATCGTATTCTCAATGGATACCAATGAATCCAAGGTATTGCAATTGAGTAACGTTGAATTTGAGTACCTTGATAGCGAACATGTTACCGCCCAGTTCGATTTGACCTTAGATGCCAGTGAAAGTGAGGACAGTCTTGATTTTAGTTTTGAATACAACTGTCAACTATTCGAACGGTCGACAATAACCCGATTCAGCCAACGGTTCCTGACTTTATTGTCTGCATTAGTGAGTGACCAATATCAAACAGCGCCTTTGACTAAATTGCCGGTGTTAACTGAGCAGGAAAGGCAATATCTGTTGAGCGATATCAACGACAATTGGCAGCCTTATCCTGCGGATAAGTGTATTCACCAGTTGTTCGAAGACCAAATGGAACGGAGTCCAGAACAAATAGCGGTTATTGACGGCGAGCTTCATCTCACTTATCGGCAAGTGAATGCGCAAGCGAATCAGGTAGCCCACTTTTTATTGGACAAAGGTTATACATCGGATTCCTTTATTGCGGTTTGTATGGATCGTACTGCGGCCGCAGTGATTACCGTACTTGGCATCTTGAAGGCGGGTTTAGCCTATGTGCCATTTGATGCTGATCAGCCATTGCAGCGGATTGAATACATTCTTCAAGATAGCGGTACACCATTGGTTGTGGTTGATGATATTCAGCGTTTGCCTATTGAAGTGGCTTCGGCGTATAGCGTCTGGAGATTGGATGAAATATTAAGCCAGTCACGGATTGATACCCATATTGCGGCGACGCAGAGTCATTCAACTGCGACCAATTTGGCTTACATGACTTACACTTCAGGAACAACCGGCCATCCCAAGGGCGTGATGGTTGAGCACACGGCGATGATTGCCCGTTTGTATGGTTGGGATGCGGTATTTGGCTTATTCCAGCAGCCGCCGACAGTATTACAAATGGCGGGTTTGGCGGTGGATATTTTTCTGGGTGATATCGTTAAGAGCTTGACCACCGGTGGTCGCTTGGTGATTTGCCGCAAGTCGGATTTGATTACCACAGAGGCTTTGTATCAGCTTATCGAACAACAACAAGTGACGTTTGGTGACTTTGTGCCGGTCATTCTGAGGAATTTACTCGATTATGCTGAACAAAACGGGGTTCAATTGGATTCCCTGCGCCATATATTAGTGGGTTCCGAAGCTTGGTATGGTCGTGATTTGAACCGTTTGCAAAAGCTGATGCATACCGATGCCCGTTGTTTCAATATTTATGGACAAACAGAATCGGTGATTGATGCCAGTTACGGTGATGTGACGCATCTCTCTTTGCCTGATGACGCCTATGTTCCCATTGGTACGCCGTTTGCCAATACCCACATTTATATCCTTGATGCTTATGGCGAGCCTGTGCCTATGGGGGTGGTTGGTGAAATTGCGGTAGGCGGCCCGGGTTTGGCAAGAGGTTACAACCGCAATAGCGAATTAACGCAACAAAAATTTGTTAAAGACAACCTTTCTGGCGGTTGTGGTTATATTTATCACACCGGTGATCAAGCTAGATTAAAATCTGATGGGACTCTGGAGTTTTTAGGGCGTAATGATGATCAAATAAAACTGCGTGGATTCCGTATTGAACTGGCTGAAATTGATGCCAAGCTGCGTGCATTGCCTGATGTGCAGAATGCGATTGCTGTGGTACGGGAAATTGAGCCGGGCAATAAACAAATTATTGCTTATCTGCAAACGCCGCAATCGTTATTGGTTGAACAGATCAGAGAACAGCTACGGCATCAATTACCACATTACATGATCCCCAGTGCATTTGTATGTCTGGATGCTTTCCCGGTGAGTATTACCGGAAAAGTGGATAAAGAAAAATTACCTGCGCCAGAAGCCAGTGCTTTTACCAGTATTGAATATGTTGCGCCGCAAAATGACGTTGAAAGAACATTAGCGTCTATTTTTGCCGTGGTTTTGAAGCAGGAGAAAGTGAGTCGTTACGATAATTTCTTTGCGTTGGGTGGTGACTCAATATTAATTGTGCGTGTTGTTGCGATGGCTAAACAGGCGGGTTTAGCACTCAGTGTAAAAGATATTTTGGCCTATCAAAGTATTCATGAAATAACGCAGCAGTTACCTGATTTGCACAACAACATTGCCTCTTCTAAAGATGTTTATCACGCTTTTTCATTACTCACCGATGACGAGCGAGCGGCATTGACTGAGTCATCCACATTGGATGATGCATATTCATTGTCGAGTTTGCAAATGGGGTCTATTTATCATCAGCTAAAAGATAAAAGTTACCACATTGTAGAACATTACTCGATTAATGCCGAGTGGAGTGAACAAGCGTTTCGTCAAGCATTTAATGCCATAGTACAACGCCATGAATTATTGCGTGCGACATACAACTTCGAATTAGGAAGAGCGTTGCAATATATTCATAAAAAGATTGCTTTGCCGATTACGCTTAATGATTGCCGCCACCTTTCCGTACAGGAATTTGAGCATCAATTAGATCACTGTTTGGAACAGGAAAATAGCCGCTTTTTTGTTGAAAATGAATTAATGTGGCGAGTTCATGTATTTATTGATGCTAATAATACATTTGCTCTGGTTTTGTCTCATCAACATGCCATTCTTGACGGTTGGAGTGTTGCCAACCTGCAAGTTGAGTTTATGGAAAACTATTTATCGGTGTTGTCTGGCGGTTCTATTCCACCAAGAGCTGACTTACCGCATTACGGTGAATACATTGCTGAAGAACTGGCGGCTATTGATGATCCTGAACACAAAGCTTATTGGCGGCAGATTGCCAACGCGGCTGTACTTCCTGACTGGACTGGGAAAGGGTCAACACAACATTATTCCGCTCGCCTTGAGCTATCTTATTTACATAACGACTTGCAACAACTTGCGACGCAATTAAAAGTGCCGTTGCGCACATTACTGTTGGCGGTACATGTTTATGTATTGGCGAAAATCAATGGCACTGATGCCATCACCAGTTCGGTGGTAAGTCACGGAAGACTTGAAGTGGAAGGTGCTGAATCTTGTCTTGGATTATTTTTGAATACGCCGCCGGTTAATGCAGATATTCATCAACAAACCTGGGCATCGTTGATTGAGCAATTAACCGAATATAGCACGGCAAGCTGGCCTTATCGACATTATCCGGTGGCTGTAATGCAAGAGGAATTCAAGTGTGATTACTCTGGCGCTTTGTTTAACTATGTCGATTTTCATGTGTCTGATGAATTACAGACAACTCAGGATGTTGAGCCTGAGCAGGCTGATGATCATGAATATGAACGAGTTGGTTATGGCTATGATTTTGTTTGCCATCATAGCTCAGCTAATAGTTTTCTGGTTCTGCAATTGGCGTTAACTCAATCGGTGTTTGGGGAATATCAGGCGGGCCAAATATTGGCTTATTATGAAACGGCAATAAAATCGATGTTAGTTTCACAACATCATCACTTGGGGCATGCGGATTATTTAGTTCCAGATCAAATTCAACACTTGCATCAATTAGCCGGTCATGCGTCATCTATTGCTAATGACTGCACATCTCTGACTCAATTATTTGCCCGAGTGGCGCATCAGATACCTGATGAAGTGGCTTTGTCAGGGCCTTGGGGAAGCATGAATTATGCGCAGTTGGCGTTAGCGGCTGATAAGTTGGCGGCGCTTCTTATCGCGCGGGGTATTGGGGTAAATGATACGGTGGGTATTTATTTATCAAGTAGCCCCGAAGTGGTGATCAGTGTCTTGGCTATTTTGCAGGCGAACGCAACGTTTGTGCCATTGGCAACCGATTATCCAGCAGAACGCATTGCCCATATTATTAATGATGCTGATATTCAGCTTATTGTTTCACAGCGTTCTGAAAGCCGCACTTTACCGGTTGATGAACAAAATATTGTTATGGTTGATGAGATTGAGTCGGTTGATACTGCGGTTGTGGCACAAGAAGTCGCATTATCAGCGCAAGATCGTATTGCTTATATCATGTATACCTCAGGTTCAACGGGTACGCCTAAAGGCATTAAGATCAGCCATCACAATTTATTGAGCTATTATGAGGCCGTTCAACGCTATTACCCGACAACTTCTGCTCATGCGGTATTGCAAATTGCCAACATTGGTTTTGATATTTTTATCGAAGAATTAATGTTGTCGGTATTTTCCGGTGGTCGTCTGGTTCTGGATAGTCATAAAACAGCGTATAGCGTTAAACAGTTATGTCAGATCATTGATGCACAAAAAATCACACTGATTTCAGTACCCACAGCCTTATGGCATGAATGGACGTATCAGTTAACTGCCGACGATGTTGAACAACTCGTTAAGCATTTGGAGGTATGCATCGTCGGTGGTGAAGCCATGCGAATGGAGTTGTTGGCGCTATGGCAACAAAAAACACAAGGAAAGATCCGTTTATTCAACACTTATGGACCGACAGAAACAACCATTGTCGCGACTGCTATTGATGTCACCCAGTTAGACGCCTTAACCGACGCAGTGGTGCCGATAGGTCGTCCTTTGGCACATTGTCAGACCTATGTTTTGGATTCTCAGGGTGGATTGGTGCCGCCGGGTGTTATTGGTGAACTCTACATTGTGGGTGATGCTTTAAGTTTAGGTTACGTGAATAACCCAGAGCAAAATGCGGCCCAGTTTGTTGAAATGGCTATCTTGCCGGAACAAACAGTACGTTTATATAAAACCGGTGATCGTGTTTATTGGAATAACGAGGGTGAACTGGTTTATGTCGGTCGTCTTGATAATCAGGTCAAGATCAGAGGTTTTCGTATTGAAACTCGCGAAATAGAGTCAGCACTGTCAGCTATCGATAGTGTGGCGACAAGTATTGTGCGAGTGATTGTCGATGCAACGGGCGAAAAACAACTGTGTGCTTGGCTGGTTATGCCAGAGGGTATCGAAACGGATGCTGTCATTCCTCCGATAAGAGAGCAACTGAAAACCCGATTACCAGAATATATGGCGCCAACCCTGTATGCTGTGATAGCCACGATACCAACCACGGCTAATGGTAAAGTGAATTTTGCTGCCCTACCTGAGCCAAAACCTTGTATTACGCGAGGGTTGGATCGTATTGCGGAAACTGAAATTGAAAAACAATTGGTACAACTGTGTGCCGACGCACTGAAATTACCGTTAAGTATGGTGAGCTTAACCGCGTCTTTTATCGAGTTGGGAGGAAATTCATTAACCTTATTGAGGTTTTTACATCAGATACAACAGACTTTTGCTGTCACGGTCAGCGTTGCCGATATCATGACGGCCAGTGATTTGGCAATACTGGCATTGATAATTGAGCGTAAGCAGTTGCAACAAGCTGAACAAGTTAATCAGGGGCATAACTCGGTGGCAGAAGAAGGCTGGTTATGATGATAAAAATAGACGCTGATAAATAAGGTGGAATAATGCGAGTCGTTGATATTATTCGGCAAACTTCGGCTGCGGGGGTGCAGTTATTTGTTGAGCACGGCAAACTGGGTTTTAAGGTCATGTCAGGTTGTGTTTTTACTCCTGAACTAAAAAATCTGGTGATTGCTAATAAAGCCGACATTATTACTTTTTTAGCGCCAGATGAAGCCATTAAATTGGTGTCATTGGGTGCTGACCAAATGCCATTATTTTTGGTTCCTGGCGCCGGTGCGCCAGTATCATCTTTTATTGATTTAGCCCGAGAAATAAAAAACGATTTCTGCCTCAAAGTATTTGACGCAACCTCCCTATTCTTGGGAGGGAACACCATGACGATTAAAACCTTGGCGGAACGTTATGCGGCATTACTTTTGCAAGACTATCCACAAGAGCATTATCGACTGGTGGGTGATTGTGTGGGGGCATGTGTTGCTTTCGAGGTTGCTTTGGCGTTGGAAAATAAAGGGAAAACCGTTGACTTAATAGCGATTGATAGTTTTCTTACCGCCTATGAGCAACAGCCTTATACCCGCGAAGAGATCGACGAAGTGAGTGCTGAGTTAGCTCAAGGCATTGAAGGTGAAGCGCTGGAAAGGTTTATTGAAGTTTATAAACGCTACTCTACGATGGCTTGCAATTATGTCCCATCGGCCAGATTAAAGGGCAAGATGACATTCATTTATTGCGAAACTTCCATACAGCTACGGGCGGAAAAAAAGAAGATTATTGCATCCTTACAAGATTATGTCGCACAAACGATTACTTGCGGCATGGTGGGTGGTGATCATTATTCAGTATTAAAACCGGGTGCCGTTGAAGAGTTGGCTGAGGCTATATTGCGACAACGCTACCGGCCGGAGCCTTTATTCAAAACATCGAACTTAACCTATCAGGAGTTGCTCGACATTGTGCAATATCGGGCCGATATTTATCGGCCTATAAATAATATCAACCATTGTCACCGCGTGAAGATATCACAGGTCGGATATTGGTTTATTGAGATAGCGGATGGCGGTGTACATATTGATTTCAACGCTGATGATGCAATGTATGAACAATATGATTTTTATAGTGAGATTGAAATCAGTGTGGATTCATTAATAGCGTGCGTAACCAGTGAGGAGCCATCAGCCGCTATCGCTAAGGCGATATTGGATAATAAAATTCAGGTACAACGAGGAGAAGAGCTGTATCACTTATTATGGATTATTTTTGGCGTCACGCAACCTGATGAAATTTTTCACTGGATTGATCAACAAGATAGCCAAGATCAATATTTAGGCGTGCAAACCAATGGCGTTGATTTTGACGATAAATGGCATGTCAATTCTCCCGTTGGTACTCGTTATATGCCTGCTCATTACAGTGTGATTGATAAAGCATTAATGTCTCTGCCGATCGAGTACAGTGACTTTGAATTTGTTGATTTGGGATGCGGTAAAGGGCGAGCGATTATATGTGCATCTAGTTACAATTTTAACAAGATTACTGGAGTAGAATTTGTTGAGTCATTGGCGTTAATTGCGCGGCAAAATGTTAACGTTATAAATAAAAAGAATCACATTGAGATAATACAGGCTGATGTAAATCATTATCGATTTAATGAAAACCATGTGGTTATTTATCACTTTGATAGTTTTTTAAATGATCAGCTTAAGCAACTTCTACAGCGGTTGAAAACAGATGTTTATGACAAAGGCTATAAAGTGTTGATTTTGCAAATTAATGGTAATGATGCTATTTATCAACACTGCTTTTGGTTAACGCCAAAAACCATTAGCCGAGGTTTTATGGGGGGATGGAATATCACTTTGTGGCAGAGTAAAGATTGTTAAAGTCAGGCAATAATAAAATTTTATTTAGGAGTTAATCTCGATGATCTCTGATTTGGTTAAAGCCAATCGGTTAAAAATTATATTTAATAGTATTGTTGGCGCTTTTAGTGCTTTCTTTAGTATTTGGTTAATTTCCTTGATTACCGATGATGCATTGGAGCAGATTAGCGCTGACTTAGTATCGTGGACAGTTAAGTTTTTCACCGGGCTTGCTTGCTTATTTATTGTAAGTTCTTTTGCTAATTACCTAATGACAAAGTTAAGTGTCAAAATTATTTTTGAAGTTCGTAGTACCTTAGTGAAACGGATCTTGAATACCCCTTATGCCATTTTGGATAGGATTGGCGGGCATAAAGTTCAGGCCAGTTTAACATCTGATGTGAGTGATATTTCCAGGGCTATCTCTACCATGCCGCAGTTTATTTATCATGTAATTACCGTGATTGCATGTTTAGGTTTTCTGGCATTCAGATCGATTGAGCTGTTTATGGTCACGCTGGTCATTCTCCCATTAGGGCTTTTGGTTTCCCGTTATTTCATCAGTCGAGCTGAAGCTTATGATGAGATATATCGTGATGATTATGATAATCTTCATGAACAATTTAAGAGTCTGGTGGATGGAGTTAAAGAGCTTAATAATAATGAAAAGCGCAAACATTCGTTTTTTAATCGAGGTGTTTTACCCTCATTAGAAAAGATTAATGACTCTGATCTTAGATCAGAAATTTTCTGGAAATTGAATGAAAATTGGGGACAAATATTATTATTTCTGGTGCTTGGCGCTATTTTATTTTCTCATGTTATGTGGGGGATCGGAGAAAGTAACGATATTCTTACCTTTATCTTTATTATGACCTTTTTACTGGGGCCTGTTGATTTTATTTTGTCCTCACAGGAAACCATAGTAAAAGCGCTCATATCTCTGCGTAAGATTGATCGCTTGAGGTTTTCTGAAAACTTATCAATGGAGCCAACTGTAACCAACACCGAAGAATATAAAGAATGGTCTCGAATTTCTCTGCGTTCCATAAGCTTTCAGTATACCGGTGAAGGGAACTGTTTTTCTGTTGGGCCGATTGATCTGGATATTCAGCGCGGCGAAATTATCATTATTAAAGGCGGTAATGGCAGTGGCAAGTCAACTTTTGCCAAATTATTGATTGGACTGTTGAATAAATCTGAAGGTGATATTTTCATAGATGATAAGGTGGTTAATAAAGATAACCGAGAGAATTATCTGAATATGTACAGTGTTATTCATTCGGATTTTTATCTGTTTGATACGGTAATTAATCGAAAAGGTGAACTTGCCGATGATGAATTAACGCGTCAATATCTGAAAAAATTGGATTTAGCAGAAAAAGTCACGGTTAAAGATGGCAGATTGTCCACAACTAAGCTTTCTCATGGTCAACGTAAACGCTTAGCTCTGGTTATCTCTTATATGGAAGATGCGCCTGTTTATTTGTTTGATGAATGGGCAGCCGATCAGGACCCTAATTACAGAGGATTTTTCTATAATGAATTACTTCCTGAAATGAAGCGCAATGGGAAAACTATCATCGTTATTAGCCATGACGATAAATATTTTCATATCGCGGACAGAGTTATCACTATGGATAATGGTTTGGTGGATAATATTGAAATCAACGTACACTCCGATAAAGTAGAAAATGCGGCTCTAGAGCCCGCTATTTCTACTGTATGACTATAATAAGGAAAGGTAACTATAATAGGGAAAGATAATTATAATAGAGAAATATAATCATAATAGAAAATAGATATCAGGAGGTTATCATGTTGGAACTATTTGAAGATCAATTAGCTGGAATTAAGGAAAGATATGGGAGTGACTGTTTAAAAAGAGTAGAGGATATGTTTTATCCTTTATTACAACAAAGAGCGCCATTACAAGCAGATGCTAAATATATCATGCCTGGGCTTTCTACCACGCCGTGGTTAGATACCCATTCTTTTCCGCAGTTGCAGCCATTAGTCACCTCATTGATGAATAATGCGGGTAAAATAAAACAGGAAATTAACGCGGTCATCAGCGGTGAATCCCAACATATAACCGATTATGAGCACTATTTGGGAACGCAAAGAGATTGGAAAGCGTTATATTTGTTCAAAAATGGTCAGCCTAATAATGCAGTTGCCAATATTTTGCCCGCTACATGGCATATTTTTAATAATGAATTACGGGATTGGCATTGTCCTCTATTGGAAGTTCACTTTTCGGTGTTGCAACCGGGTACGGTGATTAAACCGCATTGTGATTTATGGAATTTCACCCTTAATTTACACTTTGCAGTCGATATTCCTGCTAGCAATTGTGAGATCATCGTTGCCAATGAAGCCAGATGTTGGAAAGAAGGAGAATGTTTGCTTTTTGATTATTCTTATCAGCATGAAGCTTATAACCGTTCAGATAAACATAGAATTTGTTTATTAATGGATATCTGGCACCCCAATTTATCGTTTGCGGAACGAGAAGCATTGGTTTTGATTATTACCGGTATTCGTGAACTTTTCGATTAGCTTATACCCAATGGATTTCAAGATGCATCGCGACGGCAAGGGAGCGAATCCCCGGGAGCATAGAGAACGATGTGATCGGGGTGAGTGAGCGCAGCCAACAAAGAGGCAACTTGAAAGATGACGGGTATATTTTATTAGATATGTGTTGCTGGATATGGCAACACAATTTAAAAGGATAGCCTTTATGAATAGAAATGGGCGATGCATGGTGTCTGATATTCAGGAGTTTGATGACTTCATTTTTGAGCTTGACTCAACAGAACAGACATATTTAAAGCAGGAATTTTTAGCGTCTACTCTAAAATATGACATTGATAATTTCGAGGAATTTTACTGGCAATGTTTTTATCAATCGTTTCATTTGCCTGTGCGTTTACAGAAAAAGCTATTTGATTTTCGTGCGTTAGAAAATGAAAATTATTTGCTGATAAAGGGATTGCCTATCCCTGATGATCTGGGCTTAACGCCTTTATCTTATGAACAAACAAATAGTTCTGAGGTGGCGGGTGTTCGTACTTTGATATCCACGATTTTATCTCGCATTGGATATATTTATTCGTTTGTCAATAAAAAGAACTTTAATTTTATCGATGATGTTTTCCCAATGGAAAAATATAAGAATATGCAGTTAGGGACAAACAAAGAGTTTTTGGAATGGCATGTTGAAGATGGTTTCCATGATGCAAAAGCGGACTGGGTCGCTTTATATTGTCTACGTGGCGATAAAAATGCTGAAACCTATTTGTTTCAAACCAAGAATATTCATTTAGATGCTGAAACCATTGCTGAATTACAAAAACCGAACTTTGAGATCGATGTCGATCCTACATTTATGTCAAATACCAGTGGCCGTCGTTGTGTTGCCATATTAAGTCAACATCAAGAACCAGAAATGATATTTGATCCCGCTTATATGCGTTGTTTAACCCCAAATGCAGAAGCCGCGTTAGAAAAGTTGAATCAGTGTATTAATGAAAATAGAGAGTCCTTTACATTATCGCCGGGAGACATGTTGCTATTTGATAACCGCAAAGTCGCTCATGCACGCAGCGAGTATGAACCTCGATACGATGGTTATGATCGCTGGTTACTCAGGGCATTAATATTGGAATCAAAATTCAAAGCTAGAGATTACTTTTATACAGGTACTTTAAGGGCAAAATAAAAATGACATCATTTAAAACAATATTATTTAAAACAATATCATTTAAATCAATCACATTACTGTTGATTACCTTATTAACAATAAGTTGTAGCGGATTTAAAAGTTATTCAGAAAAGACGAAGACAGCATTTGAAGCGAAAATTGTTCGTACTCATTATGGTGTCCCTCATATTTATGCACACGACTTGGGAAGCTTGAGTTTTGGCAATGCCTATGCTCAGGCACAAGATAATATATGCATTATGGCGGATAGTTACGTGCGCATTAGAGGGGAGCGTGCGCGTTTCTTTGGTGCTGATAGAGATAAGCAGGGGGACTCACTGAATTTAATTCAGGACTTCGGTTATAAAACGTTAGCTTTGGTGGAACAGGCGCGTGAAAAATGGCCGCAATTAAGTGCTGATTCACAGGTAATTATTGATGGATTTGTTGCAGGTTATAATACCTACCTGTCCCATGTTAAGGAAGGGCGTTATACCTTACCAAAAGCTTGTCGAGATCAAGAATGGGTAACACCTATTCAACGTGAGGATGTACTGGCATATGTATTTTCTATTGCGGTATTTCCGGGTTCTGCTCAATTTCTTGCTGATTATTATGCGGCTGATCCCAATAATGATGATCAAAAACAATTGTCTTTAAATATATCTAGGAATAATGGTTATTCCATTGGTTCGAATGGTTGGGCATTAGGCCGTGACAAAGTTGAAGAAGTCAATGGCATGTTATTGGCTAATCCCCATTTTCCTTATGAAGGCAACCTGCGTTTTTGGCAGGTGCATCATGTCATGAACGGAAAGATTGATGTCATGGGAGCCTCCTTAATTGGTTTCCCGGGTATTGTTAATATTGGGTTTAATCACAATATTGCCTGGACTCACACTTATTCACAGGCTGAACATGTCATTGTTTACAAAATGCAAACTGCTGCTAACAATCCGCTGAATTATGTGATTGATGGGGTTATTAAGCCGGTAATGTCGAAGCCGATTCATATTGAAGTCAAAACCGACAGCGGTATTAAAACGGTCACGAAAGATCATTTTTATACTGATATTGGGCCAATTATTGAAAATGAAGACTTTGCTTGGTCCGAGTCTGAATTTTATGTCGTGAAAGATGTCAATCTTTACAATCTTGATATGATTGATCATTGGTTGGCGTTGAATCGAGCGGATAGTCTTGCTGATGCAAAACAATCTTATAAAGATTTTAATGGCTTGGCTTTTAATAACACGTTGTTAACGGGTAAAGAAGGCGTTGGTATTTTTATTGGTGATAAAGCTGTACCGGCATTGTCTCTTGAAGCTATTCAATTATTGAATGATAACGAAACCCTAGCGGCAGCACGTGAGAAGTATGACGTGACTATTTTACCGGGTAACTCATCATCCATGATTTTTACCGAAGCCTTGGGTTATGATCAGATCCCGCAGCTTGTGGAAACATCCTATGTACAAAATTCCAATGATTCTCACTGGGCAACGAACTTGGAACATTTACTCGAAGGCTTTTCCCCACTTCTGGGTAATGAACGAAAACCCCTGTCGTTCAGAACGCGTATGGGATTGCAACTAATACAGGATGCGGCGGGTGATAATAAGCGATTTTCTCTCATGGAGTTAGAACGGGCGTTATTCTCTGAGCGTTCATATTTAGCCGAACTGATATTAAAAGATGTGGTTGCCCTATGTGATAAAACACAGAACCGATTAATTAGATTGGTGAATGGCATGAAGGTCGATATTACTCAGGCATGTCAATTGCTATCGCAATGGAACGGTGAATTTAATGCTGATAGTCGGGGCGCGATTATATTACGTGAATTAGCTTTTTTAATTGATCAGCAAAAACACTTTGCCGTACCGTTTGACATAGCCCACCCGGCAACAACGCCACGCCAATTAAAACAAAGTGAAGAGTTTGTCACCTTGTTAGCACGAGCGGTTGCTAATGTGAATAATGCGGGGCTGGCTTTAGATACTCCGGTGAGTCAGTTTCAATTTATTGAAAGTACCGCACCTGACGGTAAACCGGCAGATAATCGCATGAGTTGGCCGGGGTTGTTTGGAAAAGAAGGCGGCTTTAATATGATCGCTCCGCGGGATGAGGATGAAACCCTGTTTCCTAAACATCATTATACTGTGGGTAATGATGTGGTGACTGGTGAGGCATTGGAATCGGAGCTAACTGATCAAGGATATCATATTCGTTATGGTTCCAGTTGGATAATGCTGGTGGCATTTGATCAACAAGGACCTAATGCGCGTGGGTTACTCACTTATTCGCAATCTTCTGATATTGATTCGCCTTATTTTGCGGATCAGAGCCGGTTTTATTCTCATTATAAACAGCTATTGCCGTTGCCTTATCGGCCAGAAGAGATTAAACGATCAACTATTTCAGAAGTGGTTATCCAACATTAGGCAATCAGATTATTTGGGCCTTGGCTGGATAAAATTATTAACTGGCGGATTGGTTCCGTCAGTTATCGAAAATACTATTTATTCTTTGGAACGATATAAATATGATGGATTTTTCTAATTCTGGATGTCAGAAATGTGTAGAGTTCACCATGCCATCCATAGAGGATGTGTTTACTTGCATGCTGGATAGAGTCCCTTTTATTATTCGAGGCGGAGCTGAACAGTGGGTAGCAAGAACGAAGTGGACATGGAACTATTTTCAGCAAAAATTTGGTCATCACCTGATAAAAGTATTTCGATCCTCAAATAATAAAGATAATAAATATATGTCTCTTGGTGACTATATTGATTATATAAAAGATGTGGAAGAACCCGATCCTTATTATGCCTCTGCGTGGCCGTTTTCGCTCTATTTTAAAGAGTTGGTGAGTGATTATGAGGTCCCTGACTATTTTTCCTGCTTGATTCGTAAGCGTGTTGCAGACGATATTTTGCATAATGAAGCCGCATTACTATTACTTCGCTGGATTTATATGGGGCCTAAAAACAGTGGTTCTCGTTTGCATTTGGATATTGCTTCTACTCATGCCTGGAATGCGGTTATTAGTGGTCGAAAAGAGTGGATATTTTATGGGCCGGAAGAAGCAGCGAAAATAGGTGATGGCAAAGTTGATGCTTTTAACCCCGATCTGGCCTTATATCCCGATTTCATTCAGGCTCAGGGTATTCATTGTATACAGAATCCTGGTGATATTGTTTTCACCCCTTGTACACACTATCACCAAGTTAAAAATTTGGCGTCAGGAATTTCAATCACTGAAAATTTTATTAATGACACGAACTTGGAGCTTGTTAAGAACGCCATCACTAACGACGATGATATATCGCCTGAACAGGCGAGTTTTATTCGCATGTTGATTCCTGAATTAAGTTAATTGTCGGAAGCAAAGGGGCGGTTAATGGTCATAATAAGGTGAAAAAATACCTTGGGGCTAACGTAAATGGCGTTTTTAGCGCTGCTTATCACAGTCAGGCGATTTGGCCCCGTCGGCTGACTGTATTGGGTTGAAGCCGGTTGTTCTACTTTGCAAAAATGGGTAGCGTTATATTGCTAAGAATACAGTTATTGTGACAGGTGAGATTTTTGGTATTTTTGGTCGAATGAGTGAAAAAACTCCTGCTAACGTTGGAAAAACAATAAATTGTGTCGCCGAGGCGACATTCCTGCATAAAGTGCTTTAACATTTGCTTGTTAAATACGTACAATCCCGTCCCTGAATGTGTTCTCTACAGAAATAGGCTTAGTTTGTCACTGATCCGGTTTTATACATCGCGAAGTCGCCTGCCAGCTTGGCTCGGGATATTCGCGATACTGATGTTGTTCATTGCGCCAGTGATCTCCCGATCGCTGGAACATGCGCGCATTGGTGAGGCTCATTCATCGAGAGTGGTCGATTGCCATAGGGCGATGTCATCTGACGATGATATGCCTCGGAATATGTCTCATTCTGACGTTTCTTCCGCATCACAGGTTACTCAATCACATAGTACTAAGTTATATAGTACCAGCCATCATGATGGCATGCAGATGGGTATGCATGCTGGCGGTGGTATGTCGATGTTGGAGGATATCGCCTGTGGATACTGCGTTTTTCTGATCCATGTACCTATACTGGATTTGGCGAATACACTGCTATTTTGGTCAACTTCGCTGACGTCACGGCCACCACCGATTCAAACTGTAGCTTCCTTTCTGCCGCATTTCATCTTTGCTGATTCGTTGCCTCGTGCTCCGCCTGAACAGATCTAATCTCATTGGTTTAAACATAATTGCAACGCTTTGTCCTGTAACTTATTGAGTCAGGAAAAGTTTGCTCATACCAAAAACAATTTGGTTGGATTCTATAACGTATTCCGCTTTTGATAGAAATATCACTTTGGAAGGTGGATTCACATTAAGGCAAGATGATGTTCGAAAAAAATTCTTCTCATAAAAAAAATATGCTATCCCATTGTATCCGTTCGGCAATGCCGCTTTTTCTGCTAGCGACTTTTAATGGCTATGCGGCTGAAACCGCATCGGATGCGCACGACCATGTAAAGGGCTCAAAAACCAATGATGGGGATGTGATTACCGTAACCGCGCCTTTGTACTCTCCTTTGGCAATTGTCACTTCGCCAAAAACGCCTCGTCAGCCAGTTCCAGCAAGTGACGGTTCTGATTATTTAAAAACCATACCCGGATTTTCCCAAATCCGTAATGGCGGCACCAATGGCGATCCGGTATTTCGGGGCATGTTTGGTTCAAGAATTAAACTCCTGACTGATGGCGCAGAAATGTTAGGAGCGTGTCCCGGCAGAATGGATGCCCCTTCATCCTACATTTCGCCAGAAAGTTATGATTTGCTGACAGTCATTAAAGGGCCTCAAACGGTATTGTGGGGGGCTGGCGCTTCGGCAGGGACCATAAGATTTGAACGTGAACATCCTCGCTTTGATCAGCCGGGAGTCAAATTCAATGCCAGTGGGCTGACGGGTTCAAATGACCGTTGGGATGGCAATGTGGATGCCAGTATTGGCAATGAATTGGGATATTTACGTTTAATGGCGAATAAATCCCGCTCAAATGACTACAAAGATGGCAGTGGGTATCGCGTTCCTTCACGTTGGGATAAATGGAATAGTGATCTGGCGTTGGGATGGACGCCGGATAAAGATACGTTGCTTGAGTTGACCGCAGGGAAAGGGGACGGAGAGGCCCGTTATGCAGGACGCAGTATGGACGGTTCACAATTCAAACGTGAAAGTCTTGGCGTGCGTTTTGAGAAATCTCACATTAGTGAAGTGCTTGATAAGGTTGAAGCCCAAGTTTATTACAACTATACCAACCATATTATGGACAATATAACCTTGCGTTCTCCGAATAGCGCTATGTCGATGGGGATGTCTTCTTCGAGTTGTAAACACGGGTGTGGCATGCACATGAATATGAATCACGGTATGTCGATGCAACTGGATCGTCGCGTTATCGGGGGGCGAATTATGGGCACCTGGCTATGGCAAGACTTCAAATTGGAAAGTGGCGCGGATACACAAACCAATACTCACCGTAATAAAGCCGGTAGTAGATGGCAAAAGGATGCGCAATTCTATAACTATGGTCTATTTAGTGAGCTAACTTGGTCTGCTACGGAACAGAGCGAATTGATAACCGGCGCCCGTCTTGATCGCAGTCGAGCAAAGAAATTTGCTGGTAATAGTGAAAAAGAGCGTAATGATACTTTACCGAGTGGTTTTATGCGCTTAGAGCATACACTGGCGGATATGCCAATGATGTTTTATGCCGGTATTGGTTATACCGAACGTTTCCCCGACTATTGGGAATTGTTCTCGCCTAAATATGGTCCGGCGGGGAGTGCCAGCGCTTTTGATGGGGTAAAAAGTGAGAAAACCACTCAACTTGATATTGGCGCTCAATATACCGGGGAGCGTTTTAATGGTTGGGTATCCGCCTATCTGGGGCGTGTAAATGATTTCATTTTATTTAGATATAGCCCGACAAACGCCCGTATTAGCCAGGCGGATAACGTTAATGCCAATATCATGGGCGGAGAAATGGGCTTCGGTTATCAATTGACTGATCATTGGAAAACGGATGCCAGCCTTGCCTATGCTTGGGGAGAAAACAGGACGGATAACAAGCCGATGCCTCAGATCCCACCTTTGGAAGCCCGTTTCGGATTGACCTATGAACGTGGTGATTGGAGCAGTACCGGCTTGTGGCGATTGGTAAGCAGCCAGCATCGGATTGCTGTGGGGCAAGGCAATGTCGTTGGTAAAGATTTTCAAGATAGTCCAGGTTTCGGCGTGCTTTCAGCCAACATGGCCTATAAGGTTAATAAAAATGTAAAAGTTAGCGCGGGTATCGACAATATTTTGGATAAAGAGTACAGCGAACACCTTAACCTTGCCGGTAATAGCACCTTTGGTTATTCAGCGAATACCTCAGTGAATGAACCCGGCCGGACGGTGTGGGCGAAAGTAGATGTAAAATTCTAATGAGAAAATGGCGTCCAATTAATTGGGCGCCAATTATTTGTTTATCCTTTTCCTGATTAATGACTATTTCTTATTACCGATATACGGATAAACTTTTACATAATCGACATCGAATGTTGCGGTTGTTTTATTTATCGGGCCATAACCTTGCGCTGGATAACTGCGCGGTACTTCAGAACTTAAAATAATGTATTCTTCTGTGATTGAAATAGGAACTTGATCTAACCCCGACAGAGTTTGAGCAATATCATCAATATAAAATGTATAGCCATTTGGAGTCCATGCCACAGCAAATTTGTGGAATTGACCATCAGTCAATTTACTGGTAGATGATCTCTTTGACCACTCCTTATGAGCGCTGCCATAACCATTCCAGTGAATAGCGTGATCATATTGCTCTTGTTTTGCTTCGGCTAAATGTTCAAATACATCAATTTCGACACCTGATTTTTCTGGATTTGTTAAATCGAGGCCCATTGTCGGTGACTGTATCCAAAATGCAACTTGATTACCTTCTGCACGATTAAATCTGATAGCGGCTTCCCAATAGCCATATGCTTGTAGAAAACTTTTTTGTGTTGAAATCATGCCGCAATAATTTTGTAACTTGCCAGAAGAACTATCGGAATAGGTTTTTATGATTAAATGACCATTTTGTACGATAACCGCTGATGGAGTATTGATACAATTTTTTCTGACGCCCAGACCACGGTGATCCCATTTTTGGGTATTAAGCGCGGCGCCATCGAAATTATCTTCAAATGAGGGAGTAGAGCTAAATTCATTGGGGATTTTTGCTAGAGCATACCCACTGAACAATGTGCTTAATAACAACGTGTAGGTTAGCTTAATTTTCATCTATTTTCCTTGTATGTTTGACGTGAATAATTGTTATTTATTCGATAGCTATTACCGATTTCTATTCGAGCCCTTGAACCTTATGGATATCAATCTAAAAAATGAGTGCTATTGGTTCCCCTTTTTTGTAGCAGAGATATGAATTACTTTATCGAATATTAGCGACGGGGTTACCGATTTAATTTATTACCCCCATTATTTTCGTTTTATTCATTCAATATGGTATTAATATTGGTTGATAAAAATGAAAGGGAATTAAAGTTGACAATATGAGTTGGGAAAAATAATTGAGATAGATAGAATAAAAACAGTGAATATCGGTGAATAGAACCCCGTTCGTCAGAACGGGGTATATGACAAATCTAAATTATTTCGATGCATCCAGCGCTTGAGCAAGATCGGCAATAATATCATCGATATGTTCAATGCCGATTGACAAGCGAATCATATCCTGTGATACGCCGGCTTTAATTAACTCTTCATCATTTAATTGGCTATGCGTTGTTGACGCTGGATGACAGGCAAGTGATTTAGCGTCGCCAATATTAACCAAGCGCACAATCAATTTTAGTGCGTCAATAAATCGTGCGCCGGATTGCTGCCCGCCTTTAATACCAAAGGAGAGGATGGCTGATGGTTTCCCATTCATATATTGCTGAGCCAGTTCATGTTCTGGATGGTTTGGCAGCCCGGCATATTTCACCCAACTAACTTGAGGATGATCTTGCAGATAATGAGCGACTTTCAGCGCATTTTCAGTATGACGTTCCATTCTTAATGCCAGTGTTTCCAAACCTTGCAGGATAAGGAAAGCATTAAAAGGCGACAGTGAAGCTCCCATATTACGTAGTGGTACAACACGACAATGTCCGATAAATGCAGCTTTGCCGAATTGCTCGGTATAAACGACGTTATGATAGGAAGGGTCCGGGGTAGTTAATATAGCAAACCGTTGCTGATATTTTTTCCAGGGGAAATTGCCGGAATCTACAATGATGCCGCCAATAGAATTACCATGCCCTCCCATATACTTGGTTAAAGAGTGAATAACAATGTCAGCGCCGTGCTCGAAGGGGCGACAAAGCACAGGAGTGGCGACAGTATTATCAACAATTAAAGGGATGCCATGACGATGAGCGACTTCGGCAAATTTTTTCAGATCAACAATATTACCTGCCGGATTACCAATAGATTCACAAAATACCGCCTTGGTATTGTCATCAATCAATGATTCCAATGCTGCAATATCATCGTGTTCAGCAAACCGAGTCTCAATTCCGAATCGCGGCAATGTGTGAGCTAACAGGTTATGAGTGCCGCCATATAACTTAGCAACAGATATAATGTTATCTCCAGCGCTGGCAATGGATTGAATTGCACAGGTGACGGCCGCCATGCCAGATGCAACCGCCAAAGCAGCGATTCCTCCTTCAAGTAGAGCAACCCGTTTTTCTAATACATCATTAGTCGGGTTCATAATGCGGGAGTAGATGTTGCCCTCAACCTTTAAATCAAATAGGTCGGCGCCATGTTGAGTGTCGTCAAACGCATAGGATGTCGTTTGATAAATAGGAACGGCAACGGCTTTGGTGGTTGGATCAGGGGAATATCCGCCGTGGATAGCAAGAGTTTCTGGTTTCATTTTCGATCTCTTTTTTTACGGTAAGATGACATATATCTTTGATGAATAGGTGTAATCGGCCTTTGTTAAAACCATAGCCGCTCGCAATTGCTTACAAGGAACTTGATTTATCTCTCTTTTTGATTGATGAACTATTAGAATAGATATCTGTGTAGACATGATATTTTCGCTAATTCTTTATTGATTAAAGAAATAATTTGAAAAAGTTACTAATTATTTGCTTTAGCTATGTTAGTATTATTATTTTTTTAATAATGTGGATGTTATCACAAAATACTTCAATAATTTCAGCCAAGTAACATTAACTACTAAAATAGAAAATGGGAACAAAATACTTAAATAAATATTCAATCTTTTATAAAGATCACAAAAATTGCTGTGAAATAGTTAGTTCTCGTTAGATTGCTTTAATTTATTTATTCGTTGTTGCCTGAGCGAAAATAGCAGGTATACTCGTCATTCTCACTTTTTTAGACTTTTTTAAATGATTTTGGTCGTAATTTATTGTTAGTATTATCAATATTGGCACTAACCAATAAATTAATAGGATTCTTATGGCTATGTTTTCAAACCGGCGGGAGTTGAAACAACTTTTATTTTTCTCTTTCCCTATCATCGTTAGTCAGATAGCACGTACAGCAATGAGTTTTGTTGATATTGTGATGTCTGGTCACTATGCTACGGCTGATTTAGCAGCGGTAACATTAGGCAGTAGTATTTGGTTTCCTATATTTGTATTAGGATATGGGATGATTATCATGCTGGCAGCAGATGTCGCTAAGCAGAAAGCGCAACATGATGACGAAGGGATTAGAGACAGTCTCAAAAATTACTTGTTTCTGGCGGTGATACTTTCGATACCAATAATTCTTTTATTAATGTTAGTTAGCTGGCTACTTTCGTTCATCGGTATTGATGAGCATATTTTAGAAATTACCCAGGGCTATGTTATTGCGCTGGCTTGTGGTGTTCCTAGCGTTATGATATTTAATGTTTTTCGTTCCTTTCTACAAGGATTGGAAGACACAAAAATCGCAATGTATTTGTCTGCGGCTTCTTTATTATTGAATATACCATTAAATTACATCTTCATTTATGGAAAACTGGGTTTGCCAGCAATGGGCGGCATTGGCGCGGGTATTACAACTGCAATTATTAATAATCTAATTGCTGTATGCTTGATTATCTATTTTTTGCTAAAGAAGGAATATCGTCGCTATAGGCCAGATTTTAGTTTGCCGAAATATAATGCTTTGATGAAGACTTTTTATATTAGCATGCCAAGTGGATTGGCGCTTTTTGTTGAAATGGTTTTTCTCGATGTGATCGCGATAACCGCTGCTCCTTTAGGTGCTCAAGTCATTGCTGCGCATAATATTATGCTCAATATTACCTCTATCATTTATACCATAACGGGTGGGATTGCCGCCGCTGTGACTGTGAAAGTCGGTTCCTATATTGGGAAGGGAGATAGAACATCATTAATCGGCACTATAAGGATCTCAATTGCCTTAATTTTATCTATTTCCGCAGTTATTGGCGTTTTAATCTACTATTTCGCCGGTTCATTTATTTCACTCTATACTAACGACAATGGAGTTATAATAATTGCGCTTAACATCATCTTTCTGTTATGTCTATTCCAATTCTTTGACTCTTGTCAGGCGGCTTTATCCGGTATTTTACGGGGTTTTCATGATACCCGATCGGTATTTTACGCGCCGTTATTCGGTTATTGGTTAGTGGGCTTGCCATTAGGGTTTGTTTTGGCTTTGACAGACTGGGTAACCGAGAGGATGGGAATTATAGGGTTTTGGTATGGGTTGGTTTTGGGGCTTTTTGTGAATGCTATTCTGCTGTTTATCATATTAAGGGTTAGACAGAGAGGTATGATTTCTCAAATAATTTCCTAATTTAACTACAGGATATTTTGGCAAATAATTTAGGGCAGTATCATGAAATATATTATTTTAATTATGGTTTTATTGGTTTCTAACGTATATGCGGAAAATATAGCAAAATATATTCCGAAAACGGTGTTTACAGGTATGCATTATGAGGACAAGGAAATTACGCTGAAGACACCCGGAACAGTTGAGGAGTTTCATAACTTAGAAAAATTGGCAGAAAAGGGGAGTGCGGATGCTAATTTTTTGTTGGGGCGTTTATATAGTGATATTTCATTACCAAGTTCGGAAAGGGATTATGAAATAGCTAAATATTATTATGAGAAAGCCTTAGATTTAGATAACAATCACATATTGGCTTTATTTTGGTTAGGTGTTGCTTACGAATCTGGAGATAGCGATAAGCAGGATGCAAAAAAAGCATTAGAATTTTACGAAAGAGCCGGTAGCCAAGGTCTTTTAAAGGCATACAATAATATGTCTGTCATTTATTTACATGGTGATGGCAACGTTCCACAAGATTTAAAGAAGGCGAAAATATATTTTCAGAAAATGGCTGATATGGGGGATAAAGAAGCTAAATTTTCTTTAGATCATTGGGATATCATAATGATACAGCTAGGATACAAAGAACCTGAATGATATTTATATTAGTTTGATCGTTATTATATCTACATTTAACTCCCTGTCTAAAGATAGGGGGTTTTATTAAATCATTTAAATGATTTATTTAACTCTTTCAGTTAGTATAAAGTACTATCAATATTGCTATTTGACAGCTTATTTCATAAAAGATTATTTTATAAATTCATGGTTATTAAA
>NZ_JAZGJN010000270.1:0-56166 GCF_038085095.1 Photorhabdus sp. P32
TTAATAATCTATCCTTATTTAAGGATGGTAATAATAACTAATTGAATTAAATAATTTATATTGTGATATTCTATTGTTATTAATTTATTATTTACGTTTGAATTGTGATTTAAATTATTATTTATGTCGTAAATTGTATTTCAACTTAATAATAACGAAGTTAATTTTTGTTCCATTTAGTGCTAAAACTATAAATTAAGTAAGGAGAGAGATATGCATTTGAATAAAAAGGTTTTCTTTATTTCGCCGTTTTTATTGGCTATTAGCAGTTTCAGCATGGCTTGTATGAAAGATCCGGAGAACATTAGAAACCAGGTAAAAAACGCAATAACGGTAAATGAATTGGCAAAGACTAAAGTCATGTCTATGTATGAAAATTGTAAACTTAGAGCGAATACGAACAATTTTGAAAGAAGAAATGACGTTGAGTTAAATAACACTTCTACTTATAATCAGGATGATGAGATAAAGACAGCAAAATATTGGTATAGAGGGATGGGTAAAAAGGAATATATATCATTAGACGAAAAAGGATATAATGAAATTCCTTGTGTTATAAAAGAAAGCTTTTGTGGAATTACACCTCAATATACTTATGCAAAACCATATCCGCAAGGTAAAAAGCCAAAAATTATGATAGAGTTCACTACAGAAGGATCTGGTTGGTTATATAATGAATTCACAACTAAACATAAGTGTGAATATAAACTGGAAGCTGGAGCATCTTCGTATGGGCTTGGTAAAAAAGGAACGAAGTGCAAGGATAGTAAAGATCCTAAATATAATGCTGGGACTGAATTTAACAAATGGTTATCAACGAATAAAATACAAGCTCAAGTTGCTTATGTATTATTACCGAAAAATCCCTGAAAATAGGATTTAACATCTATTCTGTTACCATGTAATTATCAACCTTAAATTTGTGCAGATAAATATAAAGTGCCGCAATATGCGGCACGATTAAATTGTTTTCTTATTTAATTGCGTTCAGTTAGATAGCAGAAAAATTTTCATTGAAAAATATTTTACAATAGTGATAAATAATTATTTTATTTTTTATAAATTTTATAATCGAGCATAATTGCAATCTTGTGAAGGTTATTTAGATTGTTATGATATAAAAAATCAGTGGTTATTATGTATTTAAATAAGATATTTTCCAATTTAATGATTCTGTAATTTGTGTTTTTTTGATTTAATAATCTATCCTTATTTAATGGAGGCAATAATAACTAATTTAATTAAATAATTTATATTGTGATATTCTATTGTTATTAATTTATTATTTGCGTTTGAATTGTGATTTAAATTACTATTTATGTCGTAAATTGTATTTCAACTTAATAATAACGAAGTTAATTTTTTCCATTTAGTGATAAAACCATAAATAAAGCAAGGAGAGATATATGAGTTTGAATAAAAAGGTTTTACTTATTGCCCCGCTTTTATTAGCGATGAGTAGTTTCAGTATGGCCTGTATGAAAGATCTGGAGAACATTAGAAATCAGGTAAAAAACGCAATAACGGTAAATGGGTTGGCAAAGACTAAAGTCATGTCTATGTATGAAAATTGCAAACTTAGAGCGAATACGAACAATTTTGAAAAAAGAAATGACGTTGAGTTAAATAACACTTCTACTCATAATCAGGATTCTGAGGCAGAAACAGCAAAGTATTGGTATAGAGGAATGGGTAAAAATGAATATATATTATTAGACCGAAATGGATATAATGCAATCCCTTGTGTTACAGAAGAAAGCTTTTGTGGAATTACACCTCAATATAATTATGCAAAACAATATCCGAAAGATGAAAAGCCGAAAATTACTATAGAATTCACTACAGAAGGAGCTGGTTGGTTATATAACGAATTCACAACTCAACATAGGTGTAGTACTAAAGCGGAAGGTGGGGGGACATATGGGCTTGGCAGGACAGGAACATCGGGAAGTTGTGATGCAGAATATAGGGGAATTGGAATAGGAAATGTATTTAACAGGTGGTTATCAGGACATCAAATACAAGCTCAAGTTTCTTATGCATTGTTACCGAAAAAGCCATAAAAATAAGGTGTAACATCTATTCTGTTACCATGTAATTATCAACCTTAAATTTGTGCAGATAAATATAAAGTGCCGCAATATGCGGCACGATTAAATTATTTTTTGCAGTTCATTACGTGCAGCCTAGAGTCTATACCCTATGGATTTCAAGATGCATCGCGGCGGCAAGGGAGCGAATCCCCGGGAGCATAGATAACTATGCGACCGGGGTGAGTGAGTGCAGCCAACAAAGAGGCAACTTGAAAGATAACGGGTATATACATTATTCTGTGTTATTCCCACATATTCGCCGCTTCCCGTATCAGATGCCATACAGTTGTGCCCGTCTCTGCGCCTTCAACATCAAAAGCCATCGCTCCCTGAGCAAAGAAGTACTGCCGACCGGGCAAGCTATCGGTTTGCCAGATCCCGCTGACTAGCGCCGGATGGTTACTTCTCAAAGGGGTCACTTGCAGCGGTCCCCGGTCATAACGGGCATACCAGGCTTGTGTGGAAATATCATTAAAATGACCCTCCCCATAAAAATGCAGTGAATCACCTTCTCTCGGAACAAAACGTATCGGACGTATCAGTTGGTTAATAGCAAAATAACTCTCCGGGACACTGCCCGGCAGCGGCGTTAAGTCCGGGTATTGACCGGCCCGGATCATCAGACCATTGGTATAAGGAGTAATCACCACATCCGGGTAGCGGTGACGGGCCAGCGTGTGGCGTATCCATGATTCTCCTCCCAACCGTTCTACAAAGCGTTTGGACAGCAGGGTGATCCAGTTGATGCTTCTGATAGAGTGAGCATAGTCATCCAGTGTGGTGTGAACAGTGGAATTGACTTGCAGGGAAGGGTAGCGCAGAGCCAGTTGGTACTCTAAAGGGAAATAATCATAGTAGTCTTTGGGTAAGACCAGACAGTAACCACAATCTCCCCAGTCAGGTTCAAGCTGTTCACATAGAAAATTCAGCCAGGCCATAAAGTGAGTCATGCCCTCTTGTTTTTTTAAATAATCCCAAGGCAGCACCAGACTTAGGTAAGAACTACTGTCGTCACCATCATCCTCATCGGAATCCAGATAACGCATTAGATAATGAGGTGCTTCATCTTCGTTTTTAGCATCACTGACGACCCAACCACAAGGCTGATTTTTTTTCCTGGCGAGAATGCCTTCCTCTATCTTAATAATATTTTCCGGTGAATATTTGCTTAACCCTTTCAGTGAATGACTGTGAAAACGCAGGTGAGTACCAAACTCTTCGCGAAAGCGACGATAACAGGCCAGAATGCGCTGTTTTTTTTCTTGGGTGTAGCCTTGTTTAAAAAACAGGGTAATCGAGAGACCCAGGCGGGAAACCGTCAGTTCATCACCATTGAGAAAAAGAAAAGAGGTCAGTTGTGATCTCAACTGAGCAAAGTAATCTGAAGTATCCATATTCTCTCCGTTAATTATGAAGCGGTAGCGAATGTTACACTCGCTAATATTGCCAGAACGGTAGCTAATGCTGTGGCGCTCACTGTGGTGGCGGCAGCTAAAATTTCCACCAGTGCAATCAGCGCGGCAGCGACGGCAACGGTGACCAGGATAACAACGGCAACGTCGGCAATAATCACAACCATTTCCAGCATTCCTTCACCTACCTCTTTCAATATTTGCATCCAGTTGATGTTTTTTAGCTCCTCCAGGGTGATATCTGAGCCTTCTTGCACAGTCTGCCATTGGGCTTTTATTTCATTCTCAGTCCAGGTCACGATTTTCCCCGTTTGTTCACTGACCCAGGAAAACGCGTAGCTGACTTGATGGGTGATCGGATCAATAATCTCTTCACACACCCACTTGCCAGCTTGATTGAACCAAGTGCCAAATTTGGCAAGGAGCTCCCGGGTACTGTCGCGGACATAATTCAATCCATTTTCGGCCAGACCCGCCACTTCCTGCCCGAGGACAACCCAGTCTTCATAGCTCGGTAAAAACGACCAGCGGGAAGTGCTGAGAAGCGGTGGATTTTTTGTCAGGGGTTGAGGAATGGTCCCCGGCACGCCCTCTGCGGGAGGAGCGGGTAAAGCTTTATCATCAGGCGGCGAACCGGACGGCAGCGGGGCCAGTGGTATCGGATTTTTATAGTGTTGTGAACTAGGTTGATAATGTTTTCTCCACGCTTCATCATACTGTTTTTGCTCTTCTGTGCGGTTATCGTTGACACGCATCACACCAAAGCGAGAGCGGGTAGCAATCTGGATATAATCTTTTTCTTGATCTTCACTAAGCTTATCCCCCGGAAATTTCACCTCAATCAGCATTTTAAGATTATTGGGATGCACAGAACCATCGAAATAGGTGGCATTTCTACCCGGCCAGCGGAGAGCTTCATTTTTAACCAAAATAATATCGGGGCGGCGAATACGCTTAACGCCAAATTTCTCCACATCGTCGGCAGAAGGTCGGGCAAATGGGTTGCTGGATTGCGGTAAATTATCGCCATAACGCTGTTTAGAGGCTTGACTGGTCGCCAGCATAGGCAGAGGAACATCTTGCTTCCCTCGGATAGCAAACACTACTTCCGCTTTATAGGGCCATAAAAAGTCATGTTTAAGTTCTTCAACCTTAATCAATCCACTCATAATGACTTGACTAAGAAAGCGAATAGCGCCCAGTTTGGTAATAATCATTGCGGGCATACGCAGAGCATACTCAGCTTTTTCTGCCAGATAACAGGGATCTTCATCGGCGGGAAAGATGCCTATTTCCATCGTGCAATTAATTGAGGTTACAGTCGGGCACATCTTACCGCTGTTGGATATTGCCATACTTATTTCTCCGTAAATGACATATTTTTCATACCTGATTTACGCCTGTCTCTTTTGTGATCAAATATTAATGTGAATTTATATTTTGATCTGATGGATATCAAGGTTAATAGTTTTAATATGTGTAATTTTTTGTTAAAAAGAGTTAATAGTGTAAATATATGAGGTATTCAATTAACTTAATTAATCTGAGTTCAGTTTAATTCGTCATTAAGAAATTGTTTTCCGAGTAGGATATATTCAGTGACGTTTTACTCTTTTTAAGGAAATAAGCAATCCGCCTGAAACCACTAATAGGAATTCTTTTACATTACAGTGACGTGAGCATTCTGGTTTTCATCTTCTTGCGTGTTGATGCGATGAAAGTCACTCCACCCTTGGCGAGAGAGTTCACTTTGTCTATGTTTGTTCCTCAATTTAGATCGGTTTCTTCTTGGTCGAGAGTTCTGCTCTTGGAACAGGCATATCGGGTGATAAAAGGACTAGCTGTAAACCTACTACATATAAGACAGGGAATGAATTTAACCAATGATTATCAACGAATGAAGTGCAAGCTCAGGTTGCTTATGTATTATTACCGAAAAATCCCTAAAAATAGGATTTAACCTCTATTCTGTTACCATGTAATTATCAACCTTAAATTTGTGCAGATAAATCATATCTGCGGCACGATTAAATTTCTGATTTTTTACCCATCTGCCTCTAGGTATAAGTTTGACGATTCCATAATGTGAAAATACAATAATTGTCAAGCAAGTAAGGGGGTGCTATGAACACGATACTGACAAACCGCAGCAAAAATGCTGAGACTCTTAATGAGTACCAGTCCCTTTTGCAACGGCGATTTGATAAATTGCTCACATCATTACTGCCTGAGTTTAAAGAGAAAACGCAGGCCACAAATGCTCTGGCGCTAAGTGATAGCGAACTACTTGAACTATTATATACGACTCAACTTGAACACAAAGTCCGAACTCCAGCACGAGAACTTCGTAAGCTTAAACGCCGCGCTGAAAACTTGGCTCTGTTCTATCAGGAACTTGATAAAATGGGCGGAACTATCAAAACCGGAGACGTTGCTGAGATACTCGGCATAAGTCGTCAGGTTGTTAACATAAGAGTGAAAAGCGGAAAGTTGCTTGCTTTCAGAAAAAACAGTGATTACGTTTTTCCTACATTCCAGTTCACTACCGGCGGAGTCTTGCCTTACTTTGAAGATGTCATGAAAGTGATGGGTGTGGGCATTAACCCAGTGTCGAAAATGTCTTTTTTAACGACGCCATTACCCTGCAATAGAACACCTCTTGATATTATGATGAAAAGCGATGCTTCCGAGAACGAACTGGCTTTGATGTTGAGAGCTGCGTCACAAGTGGGTCATCAGATCGCAAGCTGAAATAAAAGACCCCTGTTTGGCGGGGCAACTTTGTATTATTCAAGTCGGATAAATTGGGATACAGAATCTCCTTGTGCAGCATTTTATACCTATATCGAAAGTTTTTGTCTCTTGGGTGAATAAAGCGCAGAGCACTTGCCGGTTGGTGCTATAAATGTCATTGATGATAAAGCAATTGTACCTAATAGATTTCGAGTTGCAGCGCGGCGGCAAGTGAACGAATCCCCAGGAGCATAGATAACGATGTGACTGGGGTGAGTGAAAGCAGCCAACAAAGCAGCAGCTTGAAAGATGAAGGGTATATATAACTTTTAAAATAGGCTCTCGTTTAATCAAGCCGATGCTGATATTGGTATGCTGTGTGTTAGCGATTAAACTTATTAGTGCTGAAAATAACCCGCTACGGATTATGATCTTTAATCTTCTCTAAATTGTACTGAATTAAAACAAATCACCAAGCGGATTGAATTATGCCCAATTTCATCAAGTAAGATTGGCGTAAGGTTTATACCCTATGGATATCAAGATGGATCGCGACGGTAAGGGAGCTAATCCCCGGGAGCATAGATAACTATGTGGCCGGGGTGAGTGCGGCCGACAAAGAGGCAACTTGAAAGATAACGGGTATATAACGCAGAAGAATAAATTTAAAGGTCTGAACCTTATTAATGAGGTCAGACCTTATTAATTTAACTGGCGCGAACAAGAAACGGTTACGCTTCACCCTGTGCTGATTGAATCGCAGTCAGTGCAACTGTGTAAACAATATCGTCTACTAAAGCGCCACGGGATAAATCGTTCACCGGTTTGCGCATACCTTGCAGCATTGGTCCGATTGAAACCAGATCCGCAGAGCGTTGTACCGCTTTGTAGGTGGTGTTGCCGGTGTTCAGATCAGGGAAGATGAACACGGTAGCTTGACCGGCAACCGGTGAGTTTGGCGCTTTGGATTTCGCTACGTCCGCCATAATTGCGGCGTCGTACTGCAATGGACCATCAATGATCAGGTCTGGACGTTTTTCCTGCGCCAAACGAGTTGCTTCACGAACTTTTTCAACATCACTACCGGCACCGGAGTTGCCGGTAGAGTAGGAGATCATGGCTACGCGTGGTTCGATGCCAAATGCTTTAGCCGAATCTGCCGACTGAATGGCGATTTCGGACAGTTGTTCAGCAGTCGGATCTGGATTGATTGCGCAGTCACCGTAAACCAGAACTTGTTCTGGCAGTAGCATAAAGAATACAGATGATACCAGCGAGCTACCCGGTGCAGTTTTGATTAACTGCAATGGTGGGCGGATAGTATTTGCCGTGGTGTGTACCGCACCGGATACCAAACCATCAACTTCGCCCTGTTCCAGCATCAACGTACCCAGAACAACGTTGTCTTCCAGTTGTTCACGTGCAACGACTTCGGTCATGCCTTTGTTTTTACGCAGTTCAACCAGACGTGGGACATAACGCTCACGTACAGCAACTGGATCAACAATTTCAATACCTGCACCCAGTTCTACGCCCTGAGCAGCGGCCACCCGGCGGATCTCTTCTGGATCACCCAGTAGAACACATTGCGCGATACCGCGATCAGCACAGATAGACGCCGCTTTCACGGTGCGAGGTTCGTCACCTTCCGGCAGAACAATGCGTTTGCCTGCTTTGCGCGCCAGTTCTGTTAATTGATAGCGGAATGCCGGTGGAGAGAGGCGGTGTGGGCGCTCAGAGTTTGCTGTCAGGGAATCGATCCACTCTTTGTTGATATGGTGTGCGACGTAGTTTTGCAGCTTTTCGATACGTTCATGGTCATCCACCGGGACTTCCAGGCTGAAACTTTGCAGGCTCAGGGAAGTCTGCCAGGTGTTGGTATCAACCATGAAGACTGGCAAGCCAGTGTTGAAGGCACGTTCACACAATTGCTTAATCGGTTCATCGATGGCATAGCCGCCAGTCAGCAGAATCGCACCGATTTCAACCCCATTCATAGCCGCCAGACAAGCTGAAACCAGAACATCTGGACGATCAGCCGAAGTGACCAGCAGAGAGCCGGGGCGGAAGTGCTCTAACATGTGTGGAATGCTGCGTGCGCAGAAAGTTACGGATTTAATACGACGGGTTTTGATCGCGCCTTCGTTGATAATACGGGCGTTCAGGTGTTTTGCCATATCAATGGCACGAGTTGCAATCAGGTCAAAACTCCACGGAATGCAACCCAAGATTGGCAATGGGCTATTTTTAAACAGCGTGTTCGGATCGATGTTAGAGACGGTAGCTTTTGAGGATTCATCAAAGATCTCTGACAGATCCGGACGGGTACGGCCTTGATCGTCAACCGGCGCATTGAGTTTGTTAATGATAACACCGGTAATGTTCTGGTTTTTGCTGCCGCCAAATTCAGCACGAGCCAGTTCAACACGTTCTTTCAACTGTTCCGGGGAGTCGTTGCCTAGCGCCAATACGAAGACGATTTCAGCATTCAGGGTTTTGGCGATTTCATAGTTGAGAGACTGAGCGAATGAATGCTTGCGGGTTGGAACCAGACCTTCAATCAGAATAACTTCTGCATCTTTGGTGTTTTCGTGGTAAAGAGCCACGATCTTTTCCATCAGTACATCTTTCTGATTGGTTGTCAGCAAAGATTCCACATATGCCATATCCAGCGGTTCAGCGGTCTTTATGCTGGAATGAGAGCGGATGATGGTCGTGGTTTGATCTTGGGTGTTGCCACAGCAACGGGATTGGGCGATAGGTTTGAAAACACTCAGGCTAACGCCTTTTTGCTCCATTGAGCGGATTACACCTAAACTAACACTGGTCAGGCCGACGCTGGTGCTAGTAGGGATCAACATAATTGTACGGGACACGGAAACCTCTTTACGGTTGCTCGTTGGTCAAAAAATAGTACCGCCAGCAGTGGCTGGCGGTTAGTAAAATTATTACGCGGTCAAGCGCGCTGCATCTTGAGCGATCACTAATTCTTCATTGGTTGGGATCACCAAAGCAAGACGGCTGTTGTCGGTAGTGATCGCGCCGGATTTACCGAAGCGGGCCGCCAGGTTACGGTCGTGATCGTATTCGAAACCTAACAGAGCCAGTTTTTTCAGTACCAGCTCACGAACCAGTGCGGAGTTTTCACCAATACCGCCGGTAAAGATAATAGCATCCAAACGGCCTTCCATCAGTGCGGAATAAGAGCCAACGTATTTAGCCAGACGGTGGCAATAAACATCCATAGCGCGTTTAGCATCGGCTTTGGTTTCATAGTTATCTTCTATATAACGGCAATCACTGGTGACTTCGGTCAGACCGAGCAGGCCAGATTCTTTGGTCAACAGTTTGTTGATTTGTTCAACGCTCATGCCCAGTGAATCGTGCAGATGGAAAATGATCGCCGGATCGATGTCGCCGCTGCGAGTACCCATGACCAGACCTTCCAGTGGCGTCAATCCCATCGAGGTGTCAACACACTGACCATTAACGATAGCAGAGATAGAACCGCCATTACCCAGATGGCAGACGATAACGTTCAGCTCTTCAACCGATTTGTTGAGGGTTTTCGCCGCTTCACGGGAAACGAAGAAGTGGCTGGTTCCATGTGCGCCATAGCGACGAATACCGTGCTCTTTGTACAGATTGTATGGCAGGGCATACAGGTAAGCTTCTTCCGGCATGGTCTGATGGAACGCAGTGTCGAATACGGCAACGTTTTTGTCAGTCAGGTGTGGGAACCCTTTTTTCGCTTCTTCGATGCCAATCAGGTGAGCAGGGTTGTGCAATGGCGCGAATGGAACCGCGTCTTTAATCCCTTGAATCACTTCATCATTGATGGTGACGGATGCCGTGAATTTTTCACCGCCGTGAACAATGCGGTGGCCGATTGCGGCGATTTGATCAGAAAGTTCTGGTTTTTCGGCCAGAATAGTATTAACAATAAAGTTCAATGCTTCACTGTGGGCTGCACCAGCACCTAAAGCGGCTTCATGTTTTGCGCCATCCATTTTCCACTTAATGCGGGCTTCAGGCAGGTTAAAACATTCAGCTAGACCAGAAAGATATTCTTCACCGTTAGCAGGATCGATGATAGCAAATTTCAGAGAAGAGCTACCGCAATTGAGGACCAGTACCAGCTTACTTGACATGGAAATACCTATATCGTGTTTGTCATTGAGTCTTACAGATAAGACATGTGATTAATAAAACGTCAATTACTTATTAGCGTAGCGCGTAAGGTGATGACATTAAATGATTAACATCATGCTAAGTACAAAGAGCATGATGATAAGGTTTCGATTTTCAAAAACCTTTTTTGCTAGCCATGATGTTAAGAGATAGCGTGATTTGTTAACAAAATGAACCTAAATGCAGTAAAAAAGGTAAAATGTGTCGCTTTACTGCTGTGTATAACACAAAAGTGGATGTAGGATACCGATAGCCAGCAGTAAAGACAAAATATACTTAATCCTACAAAAAATATTTTATCATTTACAATGTTTTTTTAAAAAATGTGTTTTTAATTGATTGAGGTCATGATGAGCGTAACACCTCCCACCAGTAATGGATGGTTGAGAAAGATGCAACTGGGGCAGCAATACATGAAGACTTGGCCGATTGAGAAACAATTGGCGCCCATGTTTCCTGAAAACCGGATTATTAAGGCGACCCGTTTTGGTATCCGGTTTATGCCGCCGTTGGCTATTTTTACTTTGACATGGCAAATCGCACTGGGTGGTCAGCTTGGTCCCGCGGTGGCGACGGCACTGTTTGCCTGTAGTTTACCGATGCAAGGGTTATGGTGGTTGGGGAAACGGGCAGCAACGCCATTACCGGCGGCATTGCTGAAATGGTTTCATGAAATCCGTGATAAATTTGCCGCAGCCGGTATCGCAATGGCGCCTGTGCAGCAAACGCCAACTTATCAATCTCTTGCAGAACTGTTGAAACGCGCATTTAAACAACTCGATCGTTCGTTTCTTGATGATATTTAAGATTCATGATGAAAAGTGGATATATTGTTGATCGCAACTGGAGATTTTCCCTCAATAAAATGGTCTACTAGCCAAGTTTTCGACACTAATATCTTCTTCTTTGTTGATAGAGGCCATTTTGAATAGCGAACTCTTGTGGGTATTGACCCTGCTGTTGATAGCTATTGTTCTTTTTACCGCCAGTAAACTGCGTATGGACATTGTCGCATTATTGGTGATTATCGCGTTTGTCATGAGTGGAACGTTGACGCTAAGTGAAGCGACCAGCGGTTTCAGCGATCCCAATGTGTTGCTGATAGCTGCCCTGTTTGTTATTGGCGAGGGATTGGTAAGGACTGGCGTTGCTTATCAAATGGGGGACTGGCTGGTAAGGGTTGCCGGAAACAGTGAAACCAAAATGTTGGCGTTACTGATGCTGACTGTGGCGGGGCTTGGCGCTTTTATGAGCTCTACGGGCGTGGTCGCGATTTTCATTCCTGTGGTGCTCAGTGTGGCGGCAAGAATGAAAATTTCGCCGGGGCGGTTGATGATGCCTTTGAGTTTTGCCGGGCTTATCAGCGGCATGATGACATTGGTAGCGACGCCGCCCAATATGGTGATTAACAGTGAGTTGATACGGGAAGGGCTTTCCGGTTTCAAATTCTTCTCTATTACACCCATTGGTGTTTTGATTCTGTTCGCCGGTATCGGTTATATGCTGATCGCTCGTCATTGGCTGGGAAATGATCAGTCGGATAAAGGCCATGACAAATGGAATCGCCGCACTTTCCGTGACCTTATTCGCGACTATAAATTATCAGGTCGCGCGCGTCGTCTGGCGATCCGCCCGGGTTCCCCGTTGATTGGCCTCTCTCTTGATGAGTCGAATTTGCGTGTCCGCTATGGGGCTAATGTCGTTGGTATTGAGCGTTGGCGGCGTTTCCGGCGCGTTATGGTCAGTGCGATGGGCAATACCGAATTGAGAGCGCAGGATGTATTACTGGTTGATATGTCAGACGGTGAGGTGGATCTGCGTCAATTTTGCAGTGAGCAATTATTAGAACCGATGGTGCTGCGTGGAGAATATTTTTCTGAACAATCTCGTAACGTGGGGATGGCGGAAGTTTCTCTGATCCCAGAATCGGATTTATTGGGTAAGTCGCTGCGGGAAATAAGTTTTCGTACCTGTTATGGTTTGAATGTTGTTGGTATTCGACGTGACGGTGAATCGTTGTCGGGTAAGCTGGTCGATGAGCCACTACAACTTGGGGATATTTTGCTGGTTATTGGTGACTGGAAATTGATCCGTGTCCTGAAAACCAAAATGCGCGATTTTATTGTCCTCAATCTACCGGTTGAGATCGAAGAAGTGGCCCCGGCAACGTCTCAAGCGCCACATGCGCTTTTTAGTTTGGCGCTCATGGTAGCCATGATGCTTACCGATGAAATACCTAATGTGATTGCCGCATTGATAGCTTGCCTGTTGATGGGAAAATTCCGCTGTATTGATATGGAAAGTGCGTACCGTTCTATTCATTGGCCCAGTATTATCCTGATTGTCGGGATGATGCCGTTTGCGCTGGCATTACAGAAAACCGGCGGGATTGCTCTGATTGTCCGTGGCCTGATGGATATTGCGGGTGATATGGGGCCGAGGGTGATGTTGGTATGTCTGTTTGTACTTTGTGCCGTGATCGGTTTGTTTATTTCTAATACGGCAACGGCGGTATTAATGGCGCCGATAGCCATTGCTGCCGCACGTGAAATGGCAGTATCTCCCATGCCATTTGCCATGATTATTGGTGTGGCGGCTTCCGCCGCATTTATGACTCCAGTTTCATCCCCAGTCAATACGCTAGTTCTTGGCCCCGGTGGTTATAAGTTCTCCGATTTTGTCCGGTTGGGGGTGCCATTTACCGTGCTGGTAATGGTGATTAGTGTACTGGTCATTCCTTGGTTGTTTCCATTTTAATGTGGAATGTCGAGACTAATTTCGTCCAATGACAAGCTGAACCCCGGTACAAAAACCTGCATAAAGTAATCCATCTCCTGGCTGTGACGATCAGCCAGGGTTTTTTCAAGCCGGGCTTTCGCCAGATTGAATTCATGGTTACCTGCTGATAATTCTTCCAGACATTTCAGGTAAGCACACAGGGAATCGGCTTGCTTAATGATAAAAGTTTCTTCTGCTGTATGCTGGCTGTCATCCAGAATTGGACGGAAATCCTCTTGCAGCTCTGTTGGTAGCATTTCTAGTAATTTTTTCTGCGCGATTTTTTCTATCTTTTTGTATTCCCGTGCGATATGTGGATTGTGATATTTGACCGGGGTGGGTAAATCTCCGGTGATAACTTCGCTGGCGTCGTGATACATAGCCAGCAACGCAATGCGTTCAGCGTTCACGTTGCCGCCAAATTTGCGGTTTTTGATAATGGCTAAGGCATGTGCGACAAAGGCTACCTGTAGGCTATGTTCGGACACATTTTCTGTACGTACATTGCGCATCAGAGGCCAACGGTTAATCAGTTTCAGACGGGAAAGGTGGGCAAAAAAGTGGCTCATAATCATCTCTTACAGTAAACATTGCTTTTATTGTGAGCGGTGTGTTGGGGTAAAGTAAACCTTAAAATCGTTTCTTATTTTTATACCCGTCATCTTTCAAGTTGCCTCTTTGTTGGCTGCTCTCACTCACCCCGGTCACATAGTTCTCTATGCTCCCGGGGATTCGCTCCCTTGCCGTCGCGATGCATCTTGAAATCCATTGGGTATATGAGGGAAATGTGCTGTTTATCGGGTATGCATTAAAACGGGTATCCAGACCGTATAGTGATTAGTGACATGATTAGTTTACATTTGCCATTAACTGGCAATGTTATAATCGTAATGGATATTTTTTTTAAAGAAATTTATTTTTCCACTCCATTTTACATACAATTTATATACAAAAATTTCATATAATTTACAATAGTTTGTTATTTATTCAGGTGTTCTCTTTTATCAAGTTTAATACATGCAATGTTTAATTCTTTTGTATCTTGCTAATGCCTTATATAATCACTGCAAAAGTCCCCGATAAAATAAAAAAATTAGTCTGTGTTACCGGTAAAAGATGAAAATTTATTGGTCTTATTTGGCAGAGAGTCATCATTTGGTATCAATAAGGAAAGTTATGGAAATGGTTATCAAGGATTTTTCTTTGACCGGGGAGGTTTTCATCAGTGAGGAAAAAACGGGCAGGCTAGATTTATCGGACAGACTAGATTTATCGGACAGACTAGATTTATCGGAATAGAAGAAATAGGTTTTCTTCTACACCGATAGAACGCATGGTATGAATAATCTCCGTTATCAGTCATCTCTTTCTGTGAACGGAGATTATTTTTACTGATGATATTTGCCAATAAATCGAGCGAATTTCTGAATTGCCATCTCCAGTTCATCAAGCCTTGGTAGCGTCACGATACGGAAATGGTCAGGTTCCGGCCAGTTAAATGCGGTTCCTTGCACTAACAAAACCTTCTCTTGTAATAAAAGGTCAAGTACCAGCTTTTGGTCATCGTGAACATTAAAGCGCTTCGTATCAATTTTGGGAAACATATATAAAGCGCCTTTGGGTTTTACACAGGAAACGCCGGGGATTTGATTAATTAATTCCCATGCTCGGTTACGCTGCTCATACAAACGACCACCAGGTAAAATGAATTCACTGATACTTTGGTAACCACCTAAGGCAGTTTGAATAGCATGTTGCATTGGCACATTGGCGCATAAACGCATTGATGCCAGCATCTCCAAACCTTCAATATAGCTCTTGGCGTGTTTCTTCGGGCCGTTTAATACCATCCAGCCTTGACGAAAACCGGCTACCCGGTATGTTTTCGATAGCCCGTTAAATGTTACCGTTAACAGATCAGGGGCGAGTGCGGCAATTGAATGATGCTGTGCATCGTCATATAAGATTTTGTCGTAAATCTCATCAGCAAAAATAATCAAATTATGTTGACGGGCTATTTCAACAACTTCTAATAGCAATTCTTTACTATATACAGCACCCGTTGGATTATTAGGGTTAATAATCACAATCCCACGTGTACGGGGCGTAATTTTGTTACGGATATCGTTTAAGTCAGGAAACCAATCTGATCCTTCATCACACATATAATGTACGGCTTTACCGCTGGAAAGTGAAACTGCCGCAGTCCAGAGAGGATAATCAGGCGCAGGAACCAGCATTTCATCACCGGTATTCAGTAATGCTTGCATTGCCTGAACGATTAATTCAGAAACGCCATTGCCGATATAAATATCTTCAACAGTCACGTCCATCATATTTCGGGCTTGATAATGTTGCATGATAGCTTTGCGTGCAGAATACAGACCTTTCGAATCTGAATAACCCTGCGCGGTTGGTAAGTTACGGATAACATCTACCAAGATTTCATCTGGCGCTTCAAAACCAAAGGGGGCTGGATTACCAATATTTAATTTGAGGACTTTATTACCTTCTTCTTCAAGGCGTTTAGCTTCCTTGAGTACGGGGCCGCGGATGTCATAACAAACATTATCCAATTTGCTGGATTTTTTAACTGCTAGCATAGAGAGTCTTACCTTATCTTGGCAAAAAAAGAGGTCGCCTGGCACATAGTGTGTAACATTTAATGTACTCTTCCCGCTGAATGTTTTGAAGATGCCTTGATATATTTGGTTAAAATGGTTGTTTTAGTAGGGAAGTTGTTATTTGAGTATCTTTTTATGCAAATTATGTTAGCGTTAAATTCTGAATTTATTTACAAGATTAAATTTATAATCTGAATTGTCGGTGTTTTCTAGTGTGGAAATGGCGCGTTTTTAACGTGATAACAGTCTGGTTGCACCATTGTGGGGAGAAAATGAGCATCGCTCAATTTGCCAATAAAAATTGTTGTGTTTGTATAATTTATTCTTATGTATAAGATTTGCCTTGAATTGGCAATTCAGAACTATATATTTTAGAAAGATCGAACAATATTTTTGATCATTTCTGGAAACTAGTTGTAAATTTATCTGAATAGGATTATTAAACATTAGTGATATTGTAGATTTTTACTTTATATTTAGTTTTTCTGATATAACTTATGTTATTCTTTGACGTGAGTCAGAAAACAAAATAACCAAACTAGAAATCACATATAGGGTGTTGTAAATAGGGATTGTCCTCAATTTATTTAGGAATCCGAGTAACTTTTGCTAAGAGAGAGGAGAAAATAAAACCCGCAATGGGTTCAATAGGTAAAAAAACAGCAGTAAATCTTTGCCCTATTTAATAGAGTAGAGTACTGTCTAAGCGATGTTAATTTAATTTGATAGTGCTTACGTAAAAACACCAGGTTAGTTAGTAATTAAAATCAAAAAAAAGTGATGAATAAACAATGATAAATGCAAATCGTCCGATAATGAATCTCGATCTCGATCTGCTAAGAACTTTTGTTGCTGTTGCTGATTTAAATACTTTTGCAGCAGCAGCAGCAGCAGTATGCAGAACGCAATCGGCTGTAAGTCAGCAAATGCAACGTTTGGAGCAGTTGGTGGGCAGAGAGCTGTTTGCCCGTCATGGCCGTAATAAGCTTCTTACAGAGCATGGTCTTCAACTTCTTGGTTATGCAAGACAAATTCTGCGCGCTAATGATGATGCCAGCGCATCATTAACCTATAGCGATGCGGAAGGCGAACTAAGAATCGGTGCATCCGACGATACGGTGGATACACTGCTCCCTTTTTTGTTAAATCGTATCGCTTCTGTTTATCCGCGGATGGCAATAGATGTCCGTATAAAGCGTACTCAATTTATTGAAAGTATGCTGGATAACCATGAGATCGATTTGGCGCTCACAACCGCGAAAATCAGTCATCATCCAAGGACTGTTCTACGCTCAACACCGGTATTATGGCATTGCGCTCCTGATTTCCAGTTACAATCAAATGAACCTGTGCCATTGGTTGTGATGGATGAAACCAACCCATTCCGTCAGTTGGCGTTGGATACGCTGGATGAAGTGGGGGTATCGTGGCGGATTGCTTACGAAGCCGCTTCTTTGTCGGCAGTTCGCACGGCAGTGAATGCGGAAGTCGGTATTACTGCCCGTCCTCTGGAAATGCAAAATGCTGATCTGCGTATTTTAGGAGAAAGTGAAGGGCTTCCTCGTTTGCCTGAAACCCAATTCTCTCTGTATAGACATAGCAATGAACAGAATGAATCTGTTCTGACGGTTTTTAGTGCAATAGAGAATAAGAAAACGCCATACACGATCTCGGGTGTTTCTGAAGAACTTCCTGATGATGACGATATTATTGATGAGTAATATCTGAAACACTTGTCTTTGCTAATACCTCCATTATGGACGGAAGGAGGTATTAGCTCCCTGGATATATTTATAAGCAATCATCAACTAAATTCATCTTATTTTGTTGTTATCGTAATCATTAAATATACGGTGGCATTTTTCTTAACACCCCCCTGATTTGGTTAACAAATTGTTATATTGTTAACAAAGTAATAATTCGCTGAATTGATGAAATAAGAATTTCTATAGTGAACCAGAACTTTTCTTGTTGCTAATGGGTAAAAAATATAATTTCTTCAGATTTGAATGAATTATCAGCAGCAGTAAAATTTTTTTCTGTCGAATTGTGTACTTGATCAAAGAAATACTCCCTATGTAGCAGTGGAAAGGCAGGTTTTTCCTGAGATAATGATGTAGTAAAAGCGAGTTATCGGTTAAACTAGCTTCCGCCGCTGTTCGCATGCCAGTTGACTGACACGTTTTAGCTGTGCGGTAGCACGATCCGTTAAGACTAAGTTTGTTGTTTGTAAATAAATGTTAGATTAATTTTGTCAAAACAGACAAAATATTGTTGAGAGGAGTAAAAACCAAGAAGATTCACTCCATCAATCATTGATTAGCAGTGTTTCAGATTTGGTTGTTACCCCTTCCCTTGAATCGATGTGGTGCAACACTGCCAGATAAAAGAGCAGACACTTTTGACACCACTTTTGATGAGTAAGCAATGAGTATGTCAACATCCACTGAACTCTTTGCCCATCACTGGGCATTCGCGGTATTTCTTTTAGGTGCTTTCGGTCTGTGTGCTTTGATGCTGTTAGGGGCATTTTTCTTGGGCGGAAGAGCGAAAGCCCGGGCAAAACATGTCCCTTATGAATCCGGTATTGATTCTGTCGGTAGTGCTCGTCTCCGTATGTCGGCCAAGTTCTATCTGGTCGCTATGTTCTTTGTCATCTTCGATGTTGAAGCTTTGTTTTTATATGCATGGTCAGTCTCTATCAAAGAGAGTGGCTGGTTAGGCTTTATCGAAGCAAGCATTTTCATTTTGGTGTTACTCGCAGGCTTGTTTTATCTGGTGCGTATTGGGGCGCTGAATTGGACGCCATCTCGTTCAAGCCGCCAGGTAAGTAAACCAAGTGTTGTGATTAACATTAACAATAGTCATCCGCAGTAATAGCGAGGCATTTAAAGATGGATTATACGCTCACCCGCATAGATCCGAACGGTGAGAATGACCGTTATCCCCTGCAAAAACAAGAAATTGTCGCAGACCCACTGGAGCAGCATGTCCACCGTAGTGTTTACATGGGCAAACTGGAGCATGCTCTGCATGATATGGTGAATTGGGGACGTAAAAACTCCCTGTGGCCCTACAACTTTGGTCTTTCCTGCTGTTATGTGGAAATGGCCACATCATTTACCGCTGTTCATGATGTCGCTCGTTTTGGCGCTGAAGTTTTACGTGCATCACCCCGCCAAGCGGATTTTATGGTGGTTGCTGGAACCTGTTTTACCAAAATGGCGCCGGTTATTCAGCGTTTATATGACCAGATGCTTGAGCCGAAGTGGGTTATCTCTATGGGAGCTTGCGCCAACTCTGGCGGTATGTACGATATTTACTCTGTAGTTCAAGGCGTCGATAAGTTTATCCCCGTTGATGTTTATATTCCTGGCTGTCCTCCCCGTCCTGAAGCTTATATGCAAGCTCTGCTGTTGTTACAGGAATCAATCGGCAAAGAGCGTCGTCCGCTGTCTTGGGTGGTGGGAGATCAAGGGGTTTACCGTGCCAATATGCAGTCAGAAAGAGAACGTAAGCACGGGGAACGTATTGCAGTGAAAAATCTGCGTACGCCAGACGAAGTTTAAGAATCTGTCTTTTAGACAGTAGGCGTGACTAAAGTAGCCTAATAAATGTAACCAGAGCAATGTGTTGCGATACTAATCCTGATCAAAACGAACACTGATCAAAGCGTTGTGGTGAAAAATGATGATAGATCAGATAGCGCAAGAAAGCGCCCGGCCTGCGTGGCAAACTCACGACCATCTTGATGATCCGGTGGTGAGTGAGCTGCGTAACCACTTCGGCCCGGATGCCTTTACCGTTCAGCCAACCCGTACTGGTTTGCCAGTTGTCTGGGTAAAGCGTGAACAATTACTGGAAGTAATAACTTTCCTGAAGAAGCTGCCTAAACCTTATGTCATGCTGTTTGATTTGCATGGCATGGATGAGCGTCAGCGTACTCACCGCCAGGGTCTGCCGGAGGCAGATTTTTCTGTGTTTTATCACCTGCTTTCTATTGAGCGTAACCGCGATATTATGTTGAAGGTTGCACTCAGTGAAAAAGACTTGAATCTGCCGACTGCAACTCCTCTGTTCCCAAATGCCAACTGGTATGAGCGTGAAACATGGGAAATGTTCGGCATTGTCTTTAACGGCCATCCAAACCTGCGCCGCATTATGTTGCCGCCGACTTGGGAAGGGCATCCGCTGCGGAAGGATTATCCCGCTCGTGCGACAGAATTTGATCCTTTCGAATTGACCAGACAGAAAGAAGATCTGGAAATGGAAGCGCTGACTTTCAAACCAGAAGAGTGGGGAATGAAACGAGGTACCGAGAATGAGGACTTTATGTTCCTTAACCTTGGTCCTAACCATCCCTCTTCTCATGGCGCATTCCGTATCATTCTTCAACTGGATGGTGAAGAGATTGTTGATTGCGTGCCGGATATCGGCTACCACCATCGCGGCGCGGAGAAGATGGGAGAGCGCCAATCTTGGCACAGTTATATTCCCTATACAGACCGTATTGAATACTTAGGCGGTTGTGTTAACGAAATGCCTTATGTGTTGGCGGTGGAGAAACTGGCGGGTATTGAAGTGCCTGACCGGGTAAAGACCATTCGTGTTATGTTGTCGGAATTGTTCCGTATTAACAGTCACCTTCTGTACATTTCCACTTTTATTCAGGACGTCGGCGGGATGACGCCGGTATTCTTCGCCTTTACTGACCGACAGAAAGTGTATGATCTGGTGGAGGCGATTACCGGTTTCCGTATGCACCCTGCATGGTTCCGCATTGGCGGCGTTGCTCATGACTTACCGCGTGGTTGGGATAGATTATTGCGCGATTTCCTGAACTGGATGCCTAAACGCCTTGATTCCTATGTGAAAGCAGCGCTGAAAAACAGCATTCTGAAAGGCCGTTCTATCGGGGTTGCCGCTTATAATTCCAAACAAGCCCTTGAATGGGGCACCACGGGAGCGGGTTTGCGGGCGACGGGCATTGCGTTTGATGTGCGTAAATGGCGCCCATACTCCGGCTATGAAAATTTCGATTTCGACGTGCCGATTGGTAATAACGGCGACTGTTATGACCGCGTGATGTTGAAAGTGGAAGAAGTGCGTCAGAGCTTGCGAATCTTGAAACAGTGTCTGGATAATATGCCGGAAGGTCCATTCAAAGCCGATCACCCACTGACGACGCCGCCACCGAAAGAGCGTACTTTGCAGCATATCGAAACCATGATTAACCACTTTTTGCAAGTGTCATGGGGGCCAGTAATGCCGGCAAATGAATCTTTCCAAATGATTGAGGCCACCAAAGGCATCAACAGCTATTACCTCACCAGCGACGGCAGTACAGTGAGTTACCGTACCCGCGTTCGTACACCGAGTTATCCGCATTTGCAGCAGATCCCATCGGTAATCCGCGGTGGCTTAGTCTCTGACCTGATCGTGTATCTGGGCAGTATCGATTTTGTTATGTCTGATGTGGATCGCTAACTATGCAAAGTGAAATTAACGCGAGTGCTCAACAAGCGCGCCTTGATGTGGTTAACGTAACAGAGTCTCAGGCAAAAGCAGATTTTGTGCTGAGTACCGAAGAGCACGATGCCATTGAGCATGAAAAACACCACTACGAAGATCCGCGCGCCGCTTCGATAGAAGCATTGAAAATTGTACAGAAACATCGTGGTTGGGTGCCGGATGGCGCCATTTACGCGATTGCTGATGTGCTTGGTATTCCCGCCAGTGATGTGGAAGGTGTGGCAACATTCTACAGCCAGATTTATCGTCAACCTGTGGGCCGCCATATTATTCGTTATTGCGATAGCGTGGTTTGTCATATTACCGGTTATCAGGATGTTCAGGCTGCGATTGAAAAACATCTGAATATCTGTCCGGGGCAGACGACGAAAGATGGTCGTTTTACGCTGTTGCCAACCTGTTGTCTGGGTAACTGTGACAGAGGTCCGACCATGATGATCGATGACGATACGCACAGTTCTGTCAGACCTGAAGAGATTGAGAAGTTACTGGAGCAGTATCCATGACAGCATATTCAGGAATAAAAGAAATTATTCTTACTGAGGAAAACCATCCTCTTACCTGGCGTTTACGGGATGATAAACAACCGGTATGGCTGGATGAGTACCGTAGCAAAAATGGTTATCGTGGCGCTGAAAAAGCACTGAAAAGCATGTCCCCGGATGAAGTGGTTTCTTTGGTAAAAGACGCCGGGCTGAAAGGCCGTGGCGGCGCAGGTTTCTCTACTGGTTTGAAGTGGAGCCTGATGCCGAAAGATGAAAGCATGAATATCCGTTATCTGCTATGTAACGCAGATGAAATGGAGCCGGGTACTTACAAAGATCGCTTGCTGATGGAACAACTTCCTCACCTGCTGGTGGAAGGGATGTTGATCAGTGCGTTCGCTTTGAAAGCTTATCGTGGCTATATCTTCTTGCGTGGCGAATATGTGGAAGCGGCGGTGCATCTGCGTAAAGCCATCGAAGAAGCTAAGGCGGCGGGTTGGTTGGGGAAAAATATTATGGGCAGCGGCTTTGATTTTGAGCTGTTTGTTCATACCGGCGCAGGGCGTTATATTTGTGGTGAAGAAACCGCGCTGATTAACTCACTGGAAGGTCGCCGAGCAAATCCTCGCTCAAAGCCGCCATTTCCAGCCACTTCCGGCGCATGGGGTAAGCCTACTTGCGTCAACAACGTTGAAACCTTGTGCAACGTTCCTTCAATTCTCGACTACGGCAAAGAGTGGTATATCGGTCTAAGTGCGGGCAAGAGTAAAGATGCCGGCACCAAACTGATGGGGTTCTCCGGTCGGGTGAAAAATCCGGGCTTGTGGGAATTGCCATTTGGTACGACTGCCCGTGAAATTCTTGAAGATTATGCCGGCGGTATGCGTGACGGCCTGAAATTCAAAGCCTGGCAGCCAGGCGGTGCAGGGACTGACTTCCTGACCGCTGAACATTTGGATCTGCCAATGGATTTTGAAAATATCGCCAAAGCGGGCAGCCGTTTGGGTACTGCCTTGGCAATGGCGGTTGACCATGAAATTAACATGGTTTCTTTAACCCGTAATCTTGAAGAGTTCTTTGCCCGTGAATCTTGCGGCTGGTGTACTCCATGCCGTGACGGGTTGCCGTGGAGCGTGAAAATCCTGCGTGCAATTGAGCGTGGGGAAGGGCAACCGGGGGATATTGAAACGTTGGAACAGCTCTGTCGCTTCCTTGGGCCAGGTAATACATTTTGTGCTCACGCACCAGGGGCCGTGGAACCACTACAGAGCGCCATCAAATATTTCCGTGATGAATTCGAAGCTGGAATTGTGACCAAAGACTATGGCAACACTCATTTCATTGCGGGTATCCAGTCAAACCTGTTGAAACAGCGTTGGTAATGGGTTTTTCACGAAATTAGCAGAATTTTTGATTAACACTTGCTGAAAAGCAGGTCATTTGGAAGCATGCTGACTATGGCTACGATACATGTAGACGGCAAAAAATATGATGTAGACGGGGCTGATAACCTGTTACAAGCCTGCCTCTCTTTGGGGTTGGATATTCCTTATTTTTGCTGGCATCCAGCGCTTGGAAGCGTTGGCGCTTGCCGCCAGTGTGCGGTGAAGCAATATCAAAATGCGGATGATACGCGCGGTCGTCTGATAATGTCCTGTATGACTCCGGCGGCGGATGGCACTTTTATCTCTATTGATGATGAAGAGGCTAAAAAGTTCCGTGAGAGTGTGGTTGAGTGGTTGATGACTAACCATCCGCACGATTGCCCGGTGTGTGAAGAAGGGGGCAACTGCCACTTACAGGATATGACTGTGATGACCGGTCATACATTCCGTAAATACCGTTTCACTAAGCGCACACATAACAATCAGGAATTGGGGCCGTTTATTTCTCATGAAATGAACCGCTGTATTGCTTGTTATCGTTGTGTGCGTTACTACAAAGATTACGCCGACGGCACTGATTTTGGTGTCTATGGCGCTCACGATAATATCTATTTTGGTCGCCCTGAAAGCGGCACGTTGGAAAGCGAGTTCTCCGGTAACTTGGTAGAAATCTGTCCAACTGGGGTATTTACTGATAAAACCCATTCTGAGCGTTATAACCGTAAATGGGATATGCAGTTTGCGCCAAGTATCTGCCAACAGTGCAGCATTGGTTGCAACACCAGCCCGGGAGAGCGTTATGGTGAATTACGCCGTATTGAGAACCGTTATAACGGGACGGTAAACCACTATTTTATGTGTGACCGTGGTCGTTTCGGTTACGGCTATGTCAACCGTAAAGATCGCCCTCGTCAGCCACAGCAATTGCGTGGCGATCATTGGATCTCACTTAACGCTGAACAGGCCATGCAGGGTGGGGCGGATATTTTACGTCAGGCCAAAAATGCCATCGGTATCGGTTCCCCACGCGCCAGTCTGGAAAGCAATTTTGCCCTGCGTGAACTGGTGGGCGCGGAAAACTTCTATAGTGGGATTGCTGCGGCTGAACAGCAACGTCTTGATATGATGCTGGAAATTTTGCAACAAGGTGGCGTTTATACTCCGTCGCTGCGTGAAATTGAAAGCTATGATGCGGTACTGATTTTAGGTGAAGATCTAACGCAAACCGGCGCCCGGATGGCACTGGCAGTTCGTCAGGCTGTGAAAGGCAAAGCCCGCGAAATGGCCGCTGCTCAGAAAGTTGCTGATTGGCAAATTGCCGCTGTGATGAATATTGGTCAGCGTGCGAAATACCCCCTGTTTGTGACCAACGTGGATGATACGCGTCTGGATGATATCGCAGCGTGGAATTATCGTGCGCCGGTTGATGATCAGGCGCGTTTTGGTTTTGCAGTCGCTCATGCATTGGATAACACTGCGCCGGCAGTTGAAAATTTGCCTGACGAACTGAAAGCTAAAGTGGAAATGGTTGCGCAAGCGTTGATTGGCGCGAAGAAACCGCTGATTATCAGTGGTAGTAACGTCGGCAGTGATGCGATTATTCAAGCAGCGGCCAATGTTGCCTGGGCACTGAAAGACCGAGGCTCAGATGTCGGTTTGTCGTTTGTTGCAATCTATGCGAATAGTATTGGATTGGCAATGATGGAAGCTCAGCCGCTGGATGTTGCGCTGCAACGGATAAGCCGTGGTGAATCTGATACGGCTATCGTGATGGAAAATGATCTTTATCGCCATGCCGCAGCAGATAAGGTAGACGATGCGCTGAACAATCTGAAAAACTTGGTTGTGGTTGATCATCAACGCACTGCCATCATGGATAAAGCCCATTTGATTCTTCCAGCTTCTAGCTTTGCGGAAAGTGACGGTACGCTGGTAAATCAGGAAGGCCGGGCGCAGCGTTATTTCCAAGTTTTCGAACCCTCTTTCTACGACAAATCGGTGGTGATGCTGGAAAGTTGGCGTTGGTTGCACTCTTTGCAAACAACTTATACTGAACGCCATTTGGATTGGACGCAGCTTGACCATGTGATTGATGCTTGTGTTGAAACAATGCCGCAGCTTAAAGGCATTGTTGATGCAGCGCCTGATTCTACATTCCGTATCCGTGGTCAGAAACTGGCTCGTTCACCGCACCGTTACAGCGGTCGTACTGCTATGCTGGCGAATCTCAGCGTACATGAGCAGCGTCAGCCAGAGGATGTCGATTCGCCATTTGCTTTCTCAATGGAAGGTAACAATAGCCCAAATGCCTATCGTCAGCAGGTGCCATTTGCATGGGCGCCAGGCTGGAACTCACCGCAAGCTTGGAACAAATTCCAGGCGGAGGTAGGTGGTCATCTGCGCTTTGGCGATCCGGGTGTGCGTCTGATTGAAACAACTGACGGTGGTCTGAACTATTTTGATCAGATTCCGGCAGCGTTTACTGCACAAAATAACCAATGGACAGTGGCTCCTTACCACCATTTGTTTGGTAGTGAAGAGTTAACTCAGCGTTCTGATGTCATTCAGGAACGTATGCCGGAGCCTTATGTGATGCTCAATAGCAAAGATGCGGATCAGTTGGGTGTGAAAACGGGTTCTGTTCTGGAGTTTGATTGTTTTGGTCAGCAACTGCGTCTGGCAGTTCGTCTGAGTGAAAGTCTTGCTCAAGGGCAGATCGGTTTGCCGATGGGAATGCCGGGTATCCCTCCGGTATTGGCAGGTGTTTCCGTGAATAATCTGCGGGAGGTTGCACAATGAGTTGGTTAACCCCCGAAATTATTGATGTGCTGATCGCTGTTCTGAAGGCCGTGGTGATCCTGGTCGTGGTGGTTGTCTGTGGGGCATTGATGAGTTTTGGCGAACGTCGTTTGCTAGGGCTGTTTCAAAACCGTTATGGGCCGAACCGTGTAGGTTGGGGTGGCTCGTTACAAATCGTCGCTGACATGATCAAAATGTTCTTCAAAGAGGACTGGGTACCACGGTTTGCCGACAGAATGATTTTTACTTTGGCGCCGGTGATTGGTTTTGTTTCTCTGTTGTTGGCATTTGCCATTGTGCCGATCACGCCGACTTGGATGGCCGCTGATCTGGACATCGGCATTTTGTTCTTCATGATGATGGCGGGTCTGGCTGTCTATGCGGTGCTGTTTGCTGGATGGTCAAGTAATAACAAATACTCATTACTGGGGGCGATGCGTGCTTCTGCGCAGACACTCAGTTACGAAGTGTTTATCGGCCTCTCCTTTATGGGCGTTGTTGCGCAGGCAGATTCTTTCAATATGGTGGATATCGTCAATGCACAAGAGCATATGTGGAATGTCATTCCTCAGTTCTTTGGCTTCTTGACTTTTGCCATCGCGGGCGTGGCGGTGTGTCACCGTCACCCCTTTGACCAGCCGGAAGCAGAACAGGAGCTGGCTGACGGCTACCATATTGAATATTCCGGTATGAAATTCGGCCTGTTCTTCGTGGGTGAATATATCGGTATTGTCACGGTTTCTGCCCTGATTGTGACAATGTTCTTTGGTGGCTGGCATGGTCCATTCCTGCCGCCGTTTGTCTGGTTTGCGTTGAAAACGGCATTCTTCATGGTGATGTTCATCCTGATACGTGCTTCTTTACCGCGTCCGCGTTATGACCAGGTGATGGCGTTTGGCTGGAAAATCTGTTTGCCGCTGACCTTACTTAACCTGCTAGCGACTGCGGCAGTGATTTTGTACAACGCTCAATAAGGGGGGAATGAACCATGACATTGAAAGAGTTAGTGGTTGGTTTTGCCACCCAGGTACGCAGTATTTGGATGATTGGCTTGCATGCCTTTCATAAACGCGAAACCCAAATGTATCCAGAGGAACCGGTTTATCTGCCGCCCCGTTACCGTGGTCGTATCGTGCTGACGCGCGATCCGGACGGTGAAGAGCGTTGTGTTGCCTGTAACTTGTGTGCGGCGGTTTGCCCGGTGGGATGTATCTCACTGCAAAAAGCTGAACATAAAGATGGTCGTTGGTATCCAGAATTTTTCCGCGTTAACTTCTCACGTTGTATTTTCTGTGGCTTATGTGAAGAAGCTTGCCCGACGACTGCGATCCAATTAACGCCGGATTTCGAAATGGGGGAATTTAAGCGCCAGGATCTGGTGTATGAAAAAGAGGACCTGACGATTTCAGGTCCGGGTAAATATCCTGATTATAACTTTTACCGTAAGACAGGTATGGCAATTGGCGGCAAACCAAAAGGTGAAGCCGACGATGAAGCGAAACCTATCGACGTTAAAAGCTTGTTGCCGTAAGGAGCGATATTCATGGAATTTACGTTTTATACCGCCGGGCTGATTGCCATATTGGCAACTATCAGGGTGATTACCCATACCAATCCGATACATGCGCTTTTGTATCTGATTGTTTCTCTGCTGGCGCTTTCAGCGGTGTTTTTTTCGCTTGGCGCTTATTTTGCCGGTGCGCTAGAGATCATCGTCTACGCCGGGGCCATTATGGTGCTGTTCGTTTTCGTGGTGATGATGCTAAACCTTGGCAAATCTGTTGTGGAACAGGAGCGTGTCTGGTTAAAACCGAAGACCTGGGTTGGTCCGGGGATACTGTCAGCCGTGCTGCTTGTTGTGCTGGTGTATACCATTATCAATGTTTCTCATGGCGATATTGCTGACAATATCACCGGTGAAGTGATCAGCGCTAAAGAAGTGGGTATCAGTTTGTTTGGTCCATATGTATTGGCCGTTGAACTGGCTTCTTTGCTATTACTTGCTGGTATGGTGGTGGCGTATCACATAGGCCGTGAACATAAACAGGGTGAAGTGCTCAGCAACCGAAATGCGGAGGAACAACCATGATACCTCTTCAACATGGACTGATTTTGGCGGCAATTCTATTTGTGTTGGGCCTGACTGGGCTCATTATTCGCCGTAATCTGTTGTTTATGTTAATTGGGCTCGAAGTGATGATTAATGCTGCGGCTCTGGCTTTTGTTGTGGTAGGCAGCTATTGGGGCCAGCCAGATGGTCAGGTGATGTTTATTTTGGCTATCAGCTTGGCGGCGGCAGAGGCGAGTATTGGCTTGGCGCTGTTATTACAGCTCTATCGTCGTCGCCAGAATCTGAATATTGATACAGTCAGTGAGATGCGCGGATGAACTTACTCTATTTAACAATTCTTCTGCCACTGCTGGGATTTTTGCTGTTGGCATTTTCCCGTGGCCGCTGGTCTGAAAATACATCAGCTACCATTGGGATTGGTTCTGTTGGTTTGGCTGCATTGGTTACCTTATGGGTTGCTATCGATTTCAACAGTCAGAATGGCGCGGGCGATCTGGTTTATAGCCAGAACCTGTGGAACTGGATGGAGGTTGGGAATTTCAGTATCCCGTTCACTCTGGTTCTTGATGGTTTATCGCTTACCATGTTGAGTGTGGTGACCGGTGTTGGTTTTCTGATCCATATGTATGCCTCGTGGTATATGCGTGGGGAAGAGGGTTATTCTCGTTTCTTCGCTTATACCAACCTGTTTATCGCCAGCATGGTGATACTGGTTCTGGCAGATAACATGATGCTGATGTATCTCGGTTGGGAAGGGGTGGGGCTATGCAGTTATTTGCTGATTGGCTTCTACTATACCAATCCGGCGAATGGCGCCGCGGCAATGAAAGCCTTTGTCGTTACCCGTGTAGGTGACGTCTTCCTGGCTATCGGCATGTTCATTCTGTATGACAATCTGGGAACGTTGAACTTCCGCGAGTTGGCGATTTTAGCTCCGCAGCATCTGGAAGCCGGTTCTTCGGTGATTACCTGGGCAACCCTGATGTTGTTGGGTGGGGCCGTAGGTAAATCAGCCCAATTGCCGTTACAAACTTGGCTGGCTGATGCGATGGCCGGTCCAACGCCGGTTTCTGCGCTGATTCATGCTGCAACGATGGTAACCGCCGGGGTCTACTTAGTTGCACGTAGTCACGGCCTATTCTTGATGGCGCCGGAAATCCTGCAACTGGTTGGCACGATCGGTGCTATCACGCTGGTGTTGGCAGGTTTTGCCGCGTTAGTACAAACCGATATTAAGCGTGTATTAGCTTACTCAACCATGAGCCAGATTGGTTACATGTTCCTGGCGTTGGGGGTTCAGGCGTGGGATGCAGCAATCTTCCACCTGATGACCCACGCTTTCTTTAAGGCGCTGTTGTTCTTGGCATCGGGTTCCGTCATTTTAGCTTGTCATCACGAGCAGAATATTTTCAAAATGGGAGGATTGCGTAAATCCATTCCATTGGTTTATGTCTGCTTTCTGGTGGGGGGCGCGGCGTTATCCGCGTTGCCAATCGTCACTGCCGGTTTCTACAGTAAAGATGAAATTCTGTGGGGAGCAATGTCACATGGTCATATCAACCTAATGCTGGCTGGTCTGGCGGGGGCATTTATGACTTCTTTGTATACCTTCCGCATGATTTTCATCGTATTCCACGGTGAGGCGAAAACAAAAGCCCATCCTGTTAAAGGTATTACCCATCATCTGCCGTTACTGGTGCTGCTGGTGCTTTCCACCTTTGTAGGCGCACTGATTGTGCCGCCATTGGCGGGGGTGTTGCCGGGCAGCCATTCAACGGATCACACAGGCAAAATGACTCTTGAAGTGGTTTCTGGCGTGATCGCTATAGCGGGTATTTTGCTGGCAATGGCACTGTATTTGGGTAAACGTCAGTTGGTGAATGGTGTGGCGAAAAGTGCTCCGGGGCGTTTCTTCTCCGTGTGGTGGTTTAATGCCTGGGGCTTTGATGTTCTCTATGATTGGGTATTTGCTAAGCCGTTCAAGAACATTACGCATGTATTGCGAAACGATCCGCTAAATTCGCTGATGAATATTCCTGCGGTGTTATCACGCTGGAGTAACAAAGGTCTTAGTCTGAGTGAAAATGGACAGGTCCGTTGGTACGTTGCCTCTATGGGGTTGGGTGCAGTGCTGGTTTTAGCTCTGCTGCTACTGGTTTAATTTAAGGGATACATTGCGCCATGCTATTACCTTGGCTAATTCTTATGCCCTTCATCGGTGGCCTGTTGAGTTGGCAGGCTGAACGCTTCGGTACCCGTGTACCGCGTTGGATCGCGTTAATTTCGATGGGGTTGACTTTGGTGCTCTCTCTGCAACTGTGGTTGCAGGGGGGCTTCACCTTGGCGAATCCGCAGGGGATCCCTCAATGGCAAATAGAATTTGTTATGCCGTGGATTCCGCGTTTTGGTATCAGTATTCACCTTGCTCTGGATGGCTTATCGCTGCTGATGGTGGTGTTGACCGCACTATTGGGGCTGATGGCTATTCTCTGTTCATGGACGGAAAATCAGCCATATCAGGGCTTTTTCCACTTGAACCTGCTATGGATTCTTGGCGGTGTGATGGGGGTGTTCCTCGCTATCGACATGTTCCTGTTCTTCTTCTTCTGGGAAATGATGTTGGTGCCGATGTACTTCCTGATTGCGCTGTGGGGGCACAGAGGCTCAGGCGGTAAAACCCGTATCACTGCGGCGACCAAGTTTTTCATTTACACCCAAGCGAGCGGCTTGGTGATGTTAATTGCGATTATGGCGCTGGTACTGGTTCACTATAACGGAACAGGCGAGTGGACATTCAGTTATGGAAAACTGCTGAATACACCCATGTCACACACCGTTCAATACTTGCTGATGCTTGGTTTCTTCATTGCTTTTGCAGTGAAAATGCCAGTTGTGCCCTTGCATGGGTGGTTACCTGATGCGCATAGTCAGGCGCCAACCGCGGGTTCTGTTGATTTGGCGGGTATCTTGCTGAAAACGGCGGGTTATGGTCTGTTGCGTTTCGCTTTGCCACTGTTCCCGGAAGCTTCTCATGAGTTCACTCCCATTGCGATGTGGTTCGGTGTGCTAGGGATCTTCTATGGCGCATGGATGGCATTCAGCCAGACAGATATCAAACGCCTGATTGCTTATACCAGTATCTCTCATATGGGGTTTGTGTTAATCGCGATCTATTCTGGCAGCCAGCTTGCTTACCAGGGGGCGATTATTCAGATGATTGCTCATGGTCTGTCAGCCGCAGGCATGTTTATTCTCTGCGGGCAGCTTTATGAGCGCTTACATACCCGTGATATGAATCTCATGGGCGGCTTGTGGAAACGTGTGCAGTTCTTGCCTGCATTATCGCTCTCCTTTGCTGTCGCGACACTGGGGATGCCGGGGACCGGTAACTTCATCGGTGAATTTATGATCCTGTTTGGTAGTTTTAGTGAATTTCCGTTAATTATAACGATTTCTGTGTTTGGTCTGGTGTTCGCTTCTGTCTATGCCCTGTATATGATGCAGCGTGCTTACTACGGTGAGGCAAAATCAGACGAACCACTAAGACGGATGGATATGCGAGAAGTATCCATTGTAATGGTGCTGTTGATATTACTGGTGGTGATGGGTTTCTACCCGCAACCTATCCTTGATACTTCAGCGGCAGCGATGGATAACATCCAGACCTGGTACTCAGCTTCAATTTCAACTACAAGGCCGTAATTCGCCATGACAATAACTCCTCAACAACTGATCGCGCTGTTACCGCTGTTGATCGTCGGATTGACGGTAGTAGTTGTGATGCTGTCCATTGCGTGGCGACGCGATCACTTTATTAACACCACTCTGACCGTGATAGGTTTGAATCTGGCTCTGCTGTCTCTCTATTTTGTCGGACAACAAGAAGCGATGGATGTCACTCCACTGGTTCATGTGGATCGCTATGCTATGCTCTATATCGGTCTCGTGCTGGTTGCGAGCTTGGCAACGACGACTTTCGCCTATTCCTGGCTGGAAAATTATCCAGATAACAAAGAAGAGTTCTATCTGCTGGTGCTAATTGCGACAGTGGGCGGGATTCTTCTGGCTTGTGCAAACCACTTGGCATCATTGTTTATCGGTATTGAGTTATTAACTTTGCCGCTGTTTGGTTTGATTGGTTATGCATACCGCCAGAAACGCTCTCTGGAAGCAGCTATCAAGTATATGTTGCTGTCTGCGGCAGCCTCTTCCTTCATGCTGTTTGGTATAGCGTTGTTATATGCGGAATCAGGCGATCTCTCTTTTGCTGCGCTGGGGCATCGTTTGTCTGACAGCTATATCTATCAACCTTTGATACTGTCAGGCTTGGGTATGCTGGTTGTCGGCCTTGGCTTTAAATTATCACTGGTGCCTTTCCATCTCTGGACGCCGGATGTTTACCAAGGAGCGCCTGCGCCGGTCTCTACCTTTCTGGCAACAGCCAGTAAGATAGCGATTTTTGCGGTAGTGATACGTTTATTCGTTGAAGCGCCAATGGCGGATAGTGAAGCACTGCGTACAGTATTAACCGTTATTGCGATTGCTTCTATGCTGTTCGGTAACTTGATGGCGCTGACCCAGACAAATATTAAACGTCTGCTTGGTTACTCTTCTATTGCTCACCTCGGTTATCTGCTGGTGGCGCTGGTAGCGGTACAGAATCACCAGCTTTCGGAAGAAACGGTCGGTATCTATCTAGCGGGTTATCTGTTTAGCAGTATTGGCGCATTTGGCGTTGTTAGCCTCATGTCCAGCCCATATAAAGGGCCGGATGCAGATTCCCTCTACTCATACCGTGGCCTGTTTTGGCACAAACCTATTCTGTCTGCGGTGATGACGGTGATGATGTTGTCACTGGCGGGGATACCAATGACATTTGGCTTTATTGGTAAGTTCTACGTCATTGTGTTGGGTGTGCAAGCGGAACTGTGGTGGCTGACGGGCGCTGTGGTTGTGGGTAGTGCTATTGGTTTGTATTACTATCTGCGGGTAATGGTCAGCTTGTACTTGCCTGCGCCGAAAGCCCTTAATCGTGACACACCAAGGAACTGGGCATCGACTGCCGGCGGGATCGTTGTTCTGATTTCCGCATTATTGGTATTAGCGCTAGGTATCTGGCCTCAACCGCTGATTGATGTGATACAGCAAGCGAAAATTATGCTCTAAATAGCCAGTCGGTTGTTACGGATTATTTGGCATAATAAAGACCCGGTAAGGTTGTCCTTACCGGGTCAGTTTTGAAAAGACTTGAGTTATAAAAATAAAATCTTTTATTTATTAAAATAGTCTCGTCATATGATTTTAGGTTTTCTCTTAAAACCATGTCTATTTAAATGATGTTTAAATAAATCAGTAAATTCATTTAATAATATTTTATTGCAGGGAATCGGATTCTTTATAAACGATTATTTAACTGGCTGATAAAAAATTTAATTCTCAGTTGAAAACGTTATTAAAATCGGTTGATTTTTTAAATGTATTGTCTTGTTAACCTGTTTTATATTTTTATTTGCCTTTTTTACGGGGTATAAATGAGATTTAAAAATGGTTATATACCCTATGGATTTCAAGATGCATCGCGACGGCAAGGGAGCGAGCGCAGCCAACAAAGAGGCAACTTGAAAGATGACGGGTATAAATCAACCAATAAATAGCTTGATGGTATAAAGATACCCCTTTATTTTTTTTCGGATAATATTCTTTTTTCGCTGATTTCTTTTCAATTTTTTATTAATGGTTAATGGGGTTGGATTTAATTTGATTAACGTTTTTTTAAAAATCTGCACTTATAGTTAAATCCGTCTTTTATATGAAATATTTAATATTTTTGTTTTTGTGATTTTAAATGATTATGTCAGATTAGGTAAATGTAAAATAAGTGGGTGGATAACATTACCGATAAACGAATTAAATATGAATGTGAATAGGATGTTAAAGGGAAAGGCAGGTAAAAAGATAAAATGAATATGGTTAAAAAGGTGATATCAAATAGGGCGATTTCCATTCAGAGAGTTTTCTTATTTTTCGATTAAAAATTCATTTAATGAATGGTTTTTATTGGACTATTTTGAGCCTGTAATTTAAATTTACCCATTTTTACTAAATCGATACTCTGATTTTCTCATTTTTCCTTCTTCTTGTATTTGATTTTTAGGTTTAAAACCAAAGAGGGTAATAAATATATTAATGGTATTAAAATTAAAGTTTATTTCTTTAATTATCGCATTCAATCTGACTTCTTCAAGAATATATTCAGGATAACGCCTTTCACAGTAAACAACGTATTTAGAAATGCGCCTTTGACATATATCCAAAGACGCGTCCTCAACAGTTCGTGTTAGTTGTAGCTTACCCAGCAGTCATAGGATGAAATGTACGGCGGCTGATACAACCCGCCCGTGATATTTCCGACTTTCATTTGCAGGGTAATCCTACAGTCTGCTGGAACATTCGCTCCTGCGGCATTGATCGTGGCCGAGCCGCTGGCTACATCTAGAAATGCTTCCCATGCAGTAGAATTATCCGGGGTGGTGATGAAAAGACGCAGCGTGATTTGATTTTGCCAGCCAGCCCAATTGACTCGGTCATAGGTACACTGAATGGTGTTCACAATTCCTGAAGGCGTCGGTCCGTTCAAGGGAGCTAAGGTTGTACCAGAAATATACGTACCGCCTTGAGTTGGTTTAGGGCCTAAACCAGAGCGATACCAACGTGGTCCGGTCTGTTGCGTGAGACTGTCCTCGGCTTCAATTTGCTGTTGTAGCAACTCCAGCAGAGATGGGTCTTCTTTGGTTAGGTCTACTTGGGTCAACGAAACAGTTTGTTCCTCTTTCAACAACATATTAGAGGGCAGAATTAGCTTGCTCATTTACATTCTCCTAGTTTATATCGAAAAGATGGTGACCGAGCATTAAAACATCACTCGATCATGCAATACAATCGATCATGCGACACAATCGATAATGCTGGACTGATGCTTATTAGAAGGGGGGATTTGTGAAAATCTTTCAGTTTCCGCGTAATCATATTATGTCCCCAATCTAGCGACGTGCGGCCCTGCTTATTTCTTTGGGGATGTTTTTAAATGGGTTGGTCAATAACTTGACCCGGTAAGGTTGTCCTTACCGGGTTGTTGCAACTTATTGATAATACTTTTTCCCCCTGAATTATACTTCGCACGACTTTTATTTGCTTATCATACTCAATACCTTGTATTGCCTGATGAAGGTCAAGGGGCAAGTTATATTATATTTATTTCAGCAGAAGCCCGCTGTATTGCGATTCCAGATTGTCAAGGTAGTCTAGTTGATCGTGTATGAGTTTAGTCAAGCCTTGCTGACGAGTTTGATCATCTATGGTTTCCTGTAATTGGCTGGCAAAGATGCTCCATACTTGTTCCAGTTTAGTTGCCTGGAGTAATAGGGTAATGCGTTCTTTGTCGATTTGATGCACATCAGCTATACCGGCAATCCGTTGTTCTACGCCTTTTAACTGGGTTTTTAAATCGTCGCAATCTTTGGTTAATTGAGCAATTTGTTGATCCAATTTGATTCTGGCATCAGCTAGCTCAACATATTTTAGTCCTGTGGAGATATTGCTTAGAATCTTTTTAGTGATTTCAATTCCTTGTTTGATCGCCTGTTTGATAAGTTCTTTTTTAGGACTAGCCAGATTCAGTTTGTCGAGTTCACTGACATCGGGAATATAGTCCTTAAACATATCGGCCAGATTATATTGACGGATAATATTTTGGCTTTCGATGAGTTTGTCGCGATCTGGGATTAATTTGGCCTTATTTTTCTCTTTCTGTGTGATATCAGTTTGCAGCTCTTCTTTTTTTTCCTGTTCTTCTTTCAGGCGTTCTTCCAGACGTTCTAAAATAACGACATTACTAACATCGGCAATTTTGCTGGCTATTATGTTAGATTCTGTGTGTAAGCTAGAAATAACGTTTTTAACGTCTTTGTTCAAATTGAGTACTTGTTCTGAACGTGCTTCCAACAGGGTTTTGCGTGTCTCGTCATCCAATTCGGTATTTTCCAGAGCAGTATCAATTTCGATGATGGTCTGGAAATAGTCTTGAGGGGGAAGTTGCCTCAAAGCAGTTTGTAGATGAGGAACAGAGGCGCGAGCAGCTTCATCAATATCGCGACTATATAAGCTTATCCGCAGAGTTTTTTCCTGGATGATTTCAATGCCTGATTTTTGCTGGTGTGTTAAACGCCAGATATTTTTCACCGCTTGACTCAAAGTTTTTACGCTAATTTCTGGATAAGTAATCGTTTTCTGAGGGAAAGTGATGACGTCAGTCATTTTAATACTCCTTTTTTCTGTAAATCCTATGTAATACGTGAATGATTAGTTATAACGAGATTTGTATTCTTTCAACGCTTCATCGAAAACTTTGACCAATTGTTTCGCGGAACCTTCTACCTCTTTCCAAGGGTTTATGACTTGCTGGAATTTAGTCATAAAAGAGGTCAGATTCAGTGCGTCGTTAATCTGGCTAAACTTATCTTTGGAAGCATTAATTTGGGTTAGCATGGATTGCCACATGTAATCCAAATGATTCAGAGCGACTTCTGCATCCAACAACCGGGTATCAATGTCGCTAAAATCAAGGGATAAGCCAGTAATAGATTTTTGTAGTGCGCGTTTGCCGTTGATGTTCTCTTCCAGGCTACGCACTTCTTCGATCAGCATGTTTTTACGTTTTCGCACTTCCTCTGCCTTGGAGCCAAAGATGCCGCCAGTAATAGCGAGGCCGATTAGTCCCCCTGCGATACCGGAGAAGGCCAGGCCTACGAATTTATCGTAGTCTTTCTTGAGTTGGGTAATTTCCGCTTTTTTCTCAGCGATCTTATCGTCCAGATTTCCGATGCTGACTGACACCTTATTATCTCTCATCAGCTTTCGCTTATTTTCGACTTGTGGCTGTAAACCTAGAGCAATATTGCCGTTTGATAATCTGCCGCCAATCAGCTTTAGCTTGAAATCAGATACTTCAGTTTTGACTTTTTCAGTTTTTTCCTGCTGTTTCTTAATATCACTTTTCATGGTGTCAAGGATTTCCCCTAAAACATAGGATACTTCTCTGTCTTCATGGGTGTAGGTGATCTCGGCGAGTTGTCTATGTGATATTTCTCCCAATCTCCTCTTTATGCGCGTAATAATTGGCATTTCATTAATGAGACTAATGATATTCTCACCGGTTTCGGTAATTTGTTTGCCAACAACTTCCAGGTCTATGCTCTGTTGCAGAATATCGTTTTCCACATCGCTCCAGCTAAGCGAGTGAATGCGGATTTCTTCAAATAAGGCATGAATATCCTTTGGTTCTAATCCAGCGATATCGATCTTTTGGTAACCCAAGTAGCTTTTCACCTCCTCAAGATTAAAAGGGAGTGATAGCCCTTTCTTAACATACAGTTTGATATTAATCAGGTCTTCTTTGGTAAATATTCCTCCTGGGCGTGCAACACCTTCTTGTTTACCAGTCAGTAATTGCAAGGTAGCCGAGGGAATATCTGTTTCGTTCAGTGTTTTTTCCGCTGGAAGTTGAGCTAATAACATATATTTCTCCATTAATGGTTCTTGCTTTATTAAAAAATTATTAAATACATCAAGTCATAACCGAACGTCATAATACTCATGTTGTTAAATTCACGTTGTGTTTTTTATTGAATAATCTTAATTAAAAATACATATATTTACGTGATTAATTGTTGGAAAAATAGTTTAATTCATGAGTTTTGTTAAATAGTATTTTTACGTTGCTATTAATCTTAAATAAATTTATTTTTAATTTTTTATGTCTGATATATAGAATTAAATAGTATGAATTTTTATTGTTTTAGCAATTGAGGGTGAGAATAATCCTTTGGTTTTCTTGTCTATATGACTTAAGTTTTCATTTATTTATTGATGTTAGAATGATAAATATAAAATGTTTAAATAAATTTTATATAAAAATGCAATTAAAACAAATAATTAGGTCAATTTTGCGATGTGGTGATTATATGATTTCTATCTTTTTAATTTTAAAATTAGGTAATGTTGTATTTTTATAAAAAATAAGTCAGATGTTTTTTTATTATTTTTAATTATATGTTTCAATTAAAGACTTAATTGTTTATATAATAGCTAAAATTAACAAATAAGAGGGTTTTTTCTATAATCCTATTTGGCTATTGTGAGAATAAGACATGTTTTTATAGGATGATCTTATTAAAAGGATAAATATTTGTTCCCTAGTTTATAATAACGTTATTTATTTAGTAAATTTTCCGTAGTAAATAAAAGAGTCATTTTTTTATAAATTGCATCGTGAGAATTGATCATGCTAGTGAACTTAATATTCGTTATTTGAAGGGCAAAACCTCTGATTCAGCCTGTTTCAGTATCGGGATAAGAGCATGCTGCTAACGGAATCGAACAAGCATAACTACATAAATAATCAGGGCTTTAATTATTATTAATGCCCCGTATAATCCTACTTTTATCACGTCTTTTGAGGCAGAAGTGGTGAATAAAATTGCTAATGTTGTCGCTGATGTATGTAAAACACTGAATAATGAACAAGTTAGCGAAGTTGGTATCCAACAGATTGCATTTCCTCTGCCAGCAGGTTGCAGCACTTACTGGCTGGAATGGCTGGCGGCGCAGTCTCATTATCCGCAATTCTATTGGCATCACAGAGAGGGCCATGAAGAAGTCGCTGCTTGTGGGCAAATCCATCTTTTCAGTGATATCGCTTTAGCCGAAAATTTTTTGCACAGAAACCGTCAATTTCCACAGATACGGATCTGGGGGCTGAATGCGTGGGATCGGATTCAACCAGCCCGTATTACGCAATCCGCAGCCGGGGAAGCGGGTTATCTGTTTTTGCCTCGCATCGAATTACGCCGCTGCCGTGACGAAAGCTGGTTGTATTTGAATATCGCAGGCCGGCAGGATGTGAGAAATGCACAGGAATTTCTGCAACAGTTAGTTCCGCACCGGGAATTCTCTGCATTACAGGCGGTGGTAGTGAATGCGGAGAATATGCCGGAACGCGCCCGGTGGTGTGACTTGATTGAGCAGGCTTTGGAGGCTATCACCCATCGTAAGATGGAGAAGGTAGTGATGGCGCGTAAGACGCAACTAGTACTGAGTGAATCTTTAGCGGCTGCACAGTTTATGGCAGCGAGTCGCCGGATAAATCACTGTTGTTATCATTTTATGCTGGCTTTTAATCGGCACGAGGCATTTTTGGCGTCTTCACCAGAACAGCTTTACTACCGTAAGCAGACTCAGCTTTATACCGAAGCGCTGGCGGGGACGGTTGCTAATTCTGATGATGCTCAGCAAGCCGAAAAATTAGGGCAATGGTTGCTGGATGATAAAAAAAATCAGCATGAAAATTTACTCGTTGTTGATGATATTTGCCAGCGTCTTCAAGGTGCGGTGGTTTCTGTCGATGTGGCTCCGCCAGATGTGATTCGTCTGCGAAAAGTCCAGCATTTACGCCGCCGGATACAGGGAAAATTGAAGCATGCCCGTGATAGTGATTGCTTGCATCGTTTACAACCAACGGCCGCAGTTGCTGGATTACCTCGTGAAGCGGCACGTGATTTTATTCGTGATAGCGAACCATTTAATCGTGACTGGTATGCAGGTTCCGCAGGGTATCTTTCCTGTGAACAGAGTGAGTTTGCGGTTTCTCTACGTTGCGCAGAAATTAACAACAATTTACTTTCACTGTATGCCGGTGCGGGGATTGTGATGGGTTCTGATCCACAACAGGAATGGATAGAAATAGAGAACAAAGCTGCCGGGTTGCGTACTTTGCTGAAAGGGGAATAGTTGAATGAAAACAATCTCCAATTAAGTGGCAATTCATTGAACTAGGATAAAGAAATAATTATCTGTGCCGTTAGGCTAATAGTCAGCTTTTATAGAAATTTTTTGAGTAAACTATGTCAAACAGCGCATTTAACCGCCGCTGGGCGGAACTTTTATTGGAAGCACTTACTCGTCATGGATTACGTCATGTTTGCATTGCACCCGGTTCACGTTCCACGCCTTTGACAATAGCTGCTGCGGCAAATAACAAACTGATTTGTCATACTCATTTTGACGAACGTGGATTAGGGCATCTGGCACTGGGATTATCTAAAGCAAGCAGAGAACCGGTTGCCGTTATCGTCACTTCTGGAACCGCGGTAGCGAATCTTTATCCTTCATTAATTGAAGCCAGTTTAACGGGTGAGCGAGTGGTTTTCCTTACTGCTGATCGGCCGCCAGAATTGATGGATTGTGGCGCAAATCAGGCTATCCGTCAGAATGGTATTTTTGCTTCTCATCCATGCCAGACAATTTCTTTGCCAAGACCGACCGTAGATATATCGGCAAGTTGGCTGGTTTCTGTCATAGATCATAATATGGCGAGTTTGCGACATGGAGCCTTGCATATTAATTGCCCATTTGCCGAACCGTTATATGGTAATGAAGAGCCTGCTTATAAGGAGTGGCAGCAGCAGTTAGGCGATTGGTGGAAAAGTAACGAACCTTGGTTGAGCCAGCCAGTAGCTAATGTTGTGGCAGAAGTGCCGGATTGGAACTGTTGGCAGCAGAAAAAAGGCGTTGTATTGGCTGGTCGAATGAGTGCCGAAGAGGGAGTTAATGTTGCTAAATGGGCAAAAGCATTGGGCTGGCCGCTGATTGGCAATGTGCTTTCACAAACTGGGCAGCCATTGCCCTGTGCCGATTTATGGCTGGGTAATCCTCATGTGCAGGATATTTTAGCGCAAGCGCAACTGGTCGTGCAGTTTGGTTTCAGTCTGATAGGGAAACGCCTGTTACAGTGGCAAGCGAAATGCCAGCCGCAGGAGTTTTGGATTATTGATCCGATACCCGGTCGGCTTGATCCTGCCAATCATCGCGGCAAAAAATTGACCTGTCATATTGCTGACTGGTTATTGGCTCATCCCGCACAGTCGCGTATGCCGTGGGCACAATCGCATACACCGTGGGCAGAAGAGCTCATTGTCTGGTCAGAAAAAGCCGTTAATTGCGTTAGAACAGCATTGGCAGGGAAATTCGGTGAAGCAACTGTGGCCTATCGATTGCGTGAATTACTGCCTGAACACGGGCAGTTGTTTGTCGGTAACAGCTTGATTATTCGTTTGATAGATGCCCTTGGGCGATTACCAGCAGGATATCCGGTTTACAGTAACCGGGGCGCTAGCGGCATTGATGGGTTAATTTCCACTGCGGCGGGTGTGCAACGGGCAACAGCCAAGCCCACTTTAGCGGTTATCGGTGATTTATCGGCGCTTTATGATCTCAATAGTTTGGCTCTGTTGCGTCATCCTTCCGCACCAATCGTGTTAATAGTGGTAAATAATAACGGCGGGCAGATTTTCTCTTTACTATCAACCCCGGAAGAAGCAAGGCAACGTTTTTACTGTATGCCTCAGCAGGTTAGTTTTGATCATGCTGCGGCGATGTTCGGCTTGAAATATGCCAGCCCACAAAGTTGGATGGAGTTGCAACAAGATATTGAGCAAGCATGGCAACAGAATGAAACCACGCTGATTGAGCTAAAAGTGCCGGAGAGAGAAGGGGCTGAGTGTTTGCAACAACTGTTAAAACAGGTGGCAGTGTTGTGAGTCTGGCTTGTCGCAAGTTTAACGATCACAATGACCGCCCTTGGCTGGTGTGGTTACATGGATTATTGGGCTCTGGTGATGAATGGTTGCCGTTAGTGAATCTGTGTGCTCAACATCCCTCATTGGTCATCGATTTACCCGGTCACGGTGATTCCGCAAAAGTGCAGATAAACGATTTTGCAGACATGAGCCGTCTTTTATCTGCAACGTTAAGAAAACAGCAAATCGCTCAATATTGGTTGATTGGTTACTCCTTGGGTGGACGCATTGCCATGCATCATGCTTGTTATGGTGATATTCAGGGATTATGCGGATTGATGGTTGAAGGCGGAAACCCAGGATTATTTTCCCAACAGGAGCGGAATGATCGTCTCGAACACGATAGCAGTTGGGCCGAACGTTTTCGTTCTCAGCCGATGGAACAGGTTTTATCTGATTGGTATCAGCAGCCGCTTTTTTCTGATCTATTACCTGAACAGCGTCAGCAACTGATCAAAATACGCTGCCATAATGATGGCGATGGTGTGGCTAAAATGCTGGAAAATACTTCACTTGGACATCAACCTTGGTTGGTTCCTGTATTGCAGCAACTGACGTTGCCTTTTGCTTATCTATGCGGCGAAAATGACAAGAAATTCGGACGATTAGCAAAACATTGCGCTTTGCCGCTGCAAACTATTCCACATGTTGGGCATAATGCTCACCGAGCGAATGCGGCGGCGTTTGCTGCGACAGTAAACCATTTTTTATCACTCTTTAATGCATAAGGAATACGAATATGATTTACCCGAGCGAAGAAGAACTTTATGCCCCAGTTGTATGGCAGGACTGCTCTGAAGGATTTGAAGATATTTTTTATCACAAATCCACCGATGGTATGGCTAAAATCACCATTAATCGCCCGCAAGTACGTAACGCATTCCGGCCATTGACGGTTAAAGAGATGATGCGGGCGTTGGATGATGCCCGCTATGATGACACTATCGGGGTGATTATCCTGACAGGTATGGGTGAAAAAGCGTTTTGTGCTGGTGGTGATCAAAAAGTCCGTGGCGATTACGGTGGTTATAAAGATGCCAATGACATGCATCACCTAAATGTATTGGATTTCCAGCGTCAGATTCGTACTTGTCCAAAACCTGTTGTTGCTATGGTTGCTGGATATGCGATTGGCGGCGGTCATGTACTGCATTTGGTGTGTGATCTGACCATTGCGGCTGACAACTCTATTTTCGGTCAGACCGGGCCTAAAGTGGGCTCTTTTGACGGCGGTTGGGGGGCATCTTACATGGCACGGATTGTTGGGCAGAAAAAAGCCCGCGAAATCTGGTTCTTGTGTCGTCAATATGATGCTAAACAAGCGTTGGAGATGGGCTTGGTTAACACCGTTGTGCCTTATGCGGATCTGGAAAAAGAGACCGTTCGCTGGTGTCGTGAAATGCTGAAAAATAGCCCGATGGCCCTGCGTTGCTTAAAAGCTGCTCTAAATGCGGATTGTGATGGTCAGTCTGGATTGCAAGAGCTGGCAGGTAACGCCACCATGCTTTTCTATATGACCGAAGAAGGTCAAGAGGGACGTAATGCATTCGTTGAGAAACGCCACCCTGATTTTAGTAAATTTAAACGTAATCCATAATGCGAACTGCAACTTTATACCGGTTCAAATTGCCAATGGAAGCCGGTGTTATCCTGCGATATCAGCGGCTTAAAACTCGTGATGGTTTTTTGGTTCACTTACAGGAAAATGGTCAACAGGGATGGGGTGAAATTTCACCATTGCCGGAATTTAGCAAAGAAACTGTTGAACTGGCAGGTGAAGCAGTGGTGGCATGGCTTAAACAGTGGCGCCTTGGCGCTGAACCTGATGAAAGTGAATTACCTTCTGTCGCATTCGGGATTAGCTGCGCATTAGCTGAATTGCAGGGTAAATTACCGAAAGACGCTAACTACCGGAAAGCGCCATTGTGTAATGGCGATCCTGATGAACTGATTGTTCGTCTCAGTAACTTGAGTGGACAAAAAGTTGCCAAAGTGAAAATCGGACTGTATGAAGCGGTACGTGATGGCATGGTAGTTAACGTCTTACTGGAAGCGGTACCGGATTTATCTTTGCGGCTGGATGCTAACCGTAGTTGGAGCCGTGCTAAAGCGGACAGTTTCGCTAAGTATGTCAATCCTGATTACCGTAGCCGAATTGTCTTTCTGGAAGAACCTTGTCAAACCCCGGAACAATCGCTCGCTTTTGCCCGTGAGACTGGGATCGCCATTGCATGGGATGAAACTGTCCGTGATGAGGGTTTTAAAGTAGAGGCCCAAAAAGGGGTGGCTGCTATTGTGATTAAACCCACTCTGATAGGAAGCCTTGCTCGTTGTTGTCAATTGACTTCAGCCGCGCACAATGCGGGGTTAGAGGCGGTGATCAGCTCCAGTATTGAAACCAGCTTTGGTTTGACTCAGCTTGCCCGTATTGCTCATTGGCTGACGCCAGCGACGATTCCTGGACTGGATACGCTGGAATTGATTCAATTTCAGTTAGTGCGACGTTGGCCGGGTAGCACGATGCCAGTAACAGAATTGGACGAGTTAGAAATCGCATGGCGCAGTTAAATCCATTTACCCAGTGGCCGTGGCGCTATTGGGCATCATTTAGTCCTGAAAATATTGCCGTCAAGTTGTGTGATCGTTCCCTAACCTGGCGCCAGTTAGTGATCTCTTTGGATACGATTGCGGCCAATTTTCGCCAACAGGGGGTAGTTGAAGGTAGTGGCGTAATGTTGCGAGGAAAGAACAGCGAAGAGATGCTGTTTTGCTATCTTGCGGCGCTACAGTGTGGCGCGCGGGTATTGCCACTGAATCCTCAATTGCCTGAAATGCTCTTGGCTGAATTACTGCCACATTTGAATATCGATTTTGTGGCTGATTTTTGTGGTGACAACTTGCCTGTGATGGATGCCAGAATCCTCGATTGGAAAAGTGAACCACTAAATTCTGATGACAATTCAGTGGTATGGGATGCTATGCGCCCAGCCAGTATGATACTGACTTCCGGCTCTTCTGGGTTACCTAAAGCGGCTGTTCACTCAATTCATGCTCATCTTGCCAGCGGGCAAGATGTACTTTCAGCCATCGATTTTCAGCAACAAGATAGCTGGCTGCTCTCATTGCCGTTGTTTCATGTATCGGGTCAGGGAATCATTTGGCGCTGGCTAATCAAAGGGGCTTGTTTGGTGCTCAGAAATGCCAATCTGTTAGATCACGCTTTGGCAGATTGTACTCACGCTTCATTGGTTCCGACTCAGCTTTGGCGGTTACTGGAGCAATCACAAAATCAGACACTGAATTTGAAACAAGTGCTGTTGGGGGGAGCAATGATCCCCATTGAATTGACTCAACGAGCGGAGCAGCAAGGCATTTGCTGTTGGTGTAGTTACGGTTTGACCGAATTGGCTTCAACGGTATGCATTAAACGGGCAGACGATCGCCCCGGTGTCGGCAATCCCTTACCGGGCAAGGAAATTCGGCTAATAAATGAGGAAATTCAGATTCGTTCTGGCAGCCTCGCTTGTGGATATTGGCTGGATGGAAAATTACAACCATTAGCTGATCGAGATGGCTGGTTTCATACTCGTGATCGAGGAGTGATACAAAATGGCGAGTTGCGGATACTTGGCCGGATGGATAATCAATTTTTCAGCGGTGGAGAAGGAATTCAGCCGGAAGATATTGAACGGGTGATTAACACCTATCCACAGGTAGAACAGAGTTTTGCTGTTCCGGTGCCCGACCCTGAATTTGGTTATCGCCCTGTCGCGGTCATAGACAGTAATTCATCTGAGGTCATTGATACATTACCTGAATGGTTGATTGGTAAACTGGCTGCTTTTCAGCGCCCAGTCGCTTACTATCTGTTACCTCAAAAGCTTAAAAATAACGGCATTAAAGTTTCCCGTCAGCAAGTCAAAAAATGGGTGTTGGGTTTGCCCGGTTGCTCTTGAGCTATTTTGATTTGTATTTTGTGTGGTGAGATGGATATCCATCTCATTTGCTCTATTGCCACTTCAGAATAGCGATTCTGCTTATTATGCTATGAATTTAGCGAAGCTATAACCGAATCTAAAAGCTGTGAATTACAGGCAGATACCAACCCGCCACCAAACATAACGTTTTCTCTACTACCATTTAACGTACAGTAATCTCCACCTGCTTCTTTAATACAAGGCAGAATAGCTGCGCTATCCCACGGTTTCATTAATGTGTCGATAGCACAATGAATACGACCACTTGCAACCATTGAGTGCTGATAACAGTCATTTATAAACATAAAGTCTCGAGCTGTCTTCACCAATGAATTGAGATTGTACGGAATTGCCCCATCGGCTAGATGGTATGATGAACTATGTATCCCTGATGCAGAAATGACGGCATTACTAATTGTATCTGGAGAACCGTTTTGAATAATAAGCCTGCGTAATGAGACATCGTTATTACTCATCCAACAACCCTGTCCTTCCGAAGAGTACACAATAGTTGAAATAGCAGGAAAACTAATAACACCCATAATAGGCTCGCCATTCTCGACAAATGCGATCAGAGTGCTGAACAATGGCACACCATATAGAAAGGCCCGAGTACCATCAATAGGATCGATAACCCAACCAGTTTCAAATTTATTAGACCCAGTCAATCCAAATTCCTCACCAAGAATAGGGACTCCCGGGCATTGTTGCTCTAAAAGATTTCTAATTTCAGATTCGATTCTTACATCAGTATCCGTTACAACAGAACGATCGAGTTTATATTCAAATTCTTGAGAGCCATTGAATCCATCTAGAGTGATTGTCTTAACCTTTTTAACCGCTCTGAGTGCGATATTAAGCATATCTGTCATTTTACGTCTCCTAATAATGGGTCACATGTTGTGACCCATTTTCATTACTTACATTTGAAGTGTCTTCATCATGAAGTCGTCAAGATTGTCTTTAAATTCACTGATATGAGTATCTTAGCATTACTTAACTAATCATCTATATTATATAGTTAGATGCGATAAAAAATATTGTTTCAATAACATTGGAAGTCAGGGATATGACTTTTATTTACTGACAAGTTATTACTGGTTTGTTGGCCTCTGCTGTTGCTCAACTGTATATACACATATCAAGCCCAGTAAGCTACCGAAAATTAATAGAAAGACTATCATGTCATGTATAACAACATCGAACAACCCTGATATATACATATAACAAGCAGCAATCATTAATTGGGATGTATGAACAATGCCGCTAGCACTACCGGCATTATTCTTAAAAGGTTCCAGAGCTCTATTTAGAGTGATTGTAAATAAAATAGAATTGATGATACCTATTAGTGAAAAAGTTATCAAATAGCTATAAGCACCCAAAACATCTTCAAATTGGTATATACCCGTTATCTTTCAAGTTGCCTCTTTGTTGGCTGCACTCGCTCACCCCGGTCACATAGTTTGCTATGCTCCCGGGGATTCGCTCCCTTGCCGTCGCGATGCATCTTGAAATCCATAGGGTATAGTTGGAATCCAGCAGAACCCAGTATAATGAGTCCCATGTTAAGTAAACTTCTATCGGAAATCCAACGTCTTAATAAAGACAGACTAAAAGACGTCGTTACGCTCAATGCTGCAAATAATCCCATCCAAAATGCATATTCTTTGGTAGTTAAGCCATATTTACTCATCAGTACGAGTGGACTGATATTTATATAAGTGAATACACTGGTAAGGCTGACAGAGGAAATAACCACCATCTTGATAAAGTTGGGATCTAGAAAAGAGCTTATCGACTGCACTTTATTCCCGAAATCTTCAAATGGCTTGGTGGTCTTGCTCATGCTAACAGAGATAGTACTAACTATTACACCAAGAGCTGCCATAGAGTAAAATATGAATTTCCATCCCAATAGAATAATTATCGCTCCTATACTCGGTGCCAAGATTGGCACTGTGCATGAAATACCATTGAGGATAGAGTAAGCTTTTACTCTTTCATCACTATCGTAAGAACATTTTCTCACGGTTGAAAGTGCCACTATATAACATATTCCGCCGCCACATCCTTGAAGAAATCTACTGGCAATAAACAACTCAATTTCTTGAGTAGGAGCGATTGCACACGATATTGATGATGCTATAAACAACGCTGATCCAAACACTGATGTTAACGATGTGCCAAATCGGTCTACAGTTTTTCCGGCAAGTAATAAGCTGCTTGCAACTCCTATGAGATAGATGGAAAACACCCAATTCATTTCTATATCAGAAGCCAATAGGTGTACTTTTATGTTTGGCACAGATACCAAATAGAGATCAATGCCTAGTGGATAAAGTAGAACTCACAAGCTTAGTGTTCGAATAACATTCCATTGCATACAATACACTCCAAAAAGTGGATGGACGTGATAGCTAATCCAAAGCATTTTAGCAAAATGGTGGACTACAAATTAGTAATTTCTTAAGTAGAAATCTATAACTATAATTAATTAAAAATAAATCTAATCACTTCTTACCTTAGCAGTTTAAAAATAATGGTATTAAAATTTTTCCGTCAAGCAGATCAAAAAATAGGTGTTGGATTTGCCTGGTTTCCCTTGTCTTATTTTTATTTTCTATCATAATGATAGATATCTTTTTGATGGGAGCTTTCGTGGAATAAAATGGATCGTCTGTAATCAGAGAATTTTCTCCGAGTTCTGTATCCCATCAAACGGCAGGTGGTGACTAGAATCAACCTTCAAGGCATTGTATCGGGAGAATTAATTGAAGTCGTTATTATTTTAAAAAGAGGCAGATGTGAATATGACCTGACTTGTGATGATTACGGTGATAGTTAAATAAGGATAATATTATGTATCATTATGTTGAAAGTGGATTATCAAATATTTGGTTAGCGAATGGATTTCAACAGGAAATAATTGATGGTGAAGTTTATATCAATATCGACAATCTTGATGAATTGCATCGTTTAATTGCTAAGGTATTAGTTTCCTTGAAACGCCCACTGTCAGCAGAAGAAGTTCGTTTTTTACGCATTGAAATGAATATGTCTCAAAAGCTCCTATCTAACTTGTTGGGCGTCGATATTCAGACAATTGCCCGTTGGGAAAAGGGGCAGTCTGGTATTCCAAGGGTTGCTGATGTTGCTTTGCGTTCTCTTTACACAGAATCAATTGATGAGCAAAGTTATATTGGTGAAATGCTGAGGAAGTTGTCAGAAACCAATATCCAGCAGCAAGCAGAAAAATTGGTTTTTGCTGAAAAAGATAATATGTGGCAAAAGTTGGCATGATGAAAATATTCAATTAAACACTTCGTACTGCCCATTATTTATCGTGTAATAATGGGCAGAGACGGTTAAAAAAACGTATTGTTAGACACTATCCTTTGATTTTTTTCAGCGCATTTTCAACACCAGCGCCATATTCTGGATGAACTTTCCTAAATAGCTCCACCTGACGGCGTTGAGTATCTTCATGTGCTTGTGACAGTTCACTGGCGATACGGTCAAACATACGCTGATGCTCTTTACTGCTGATTAAGTTATATAGCCCGCGAGGCTGACTGAAATAATCTTCATCTTGACGATGGTTCCAGTGATCGGCATCTCCTTCTAAAGACAATGATGACTGTTTGAATTCAGGTTGCTCCTGGAACAATCCTGCATTGTTTGGTTCATAGGTCACGGTATTTCCGCTGTTACCGTCAACACGCATTGCCCCATCGCGGTGGTAATTATGGAACGGACAGCGAGGTGTATTGACCGGAATTTGATGATGGTTAACGCCAAGACGATAACGTTGAGCATCACCATAAGAGAACAGACGGCCTTGTAACATCTTATCAGGGGAGAAACTGATACCTGGCACGACATTAGCGGGGTTGAAAGCAGCCTGTTCAACGTCTGAGAAATAGTTATCAGGGTTACGGTTTAGCTCGAAATAACCGACATCAATCATCGGGTAGTCGCCGTGAGGCCATACTTTGGTCAAATCAAATGGGTTGTACGGCAACAGATTAGCTTCTTTCTCTGGCATGATTTGAACTTTTAATTTCCAGCGTGGATAATCTCCTTGCTCAATTGCGTTAAACAAATCACGCTGAGAACTTTCACGATCTTTACCTACCAGCGCTTCTGCCTCTTCATCCATCAGGTTTTTAATGCCTTGCTGACAACGGAAATGGAATTTCACCCAGAAACGTTCATTATCTGCGTTGATAAAGCTGAAAGCATGGCTACCAAAACCGTGCATATGGCGGAAAGATTTAGGTACCCCGCGGTCACTGAAATCAATGGTTAATTGGTGCAGTGATTCAGGTTGATGAGAGAAGAAATCCCATTTATAGGCAGGATTACGTAAATTAGTGTGAGGATCGCGTTTAACAACATGGTTAAGATCTGGGAACTTCAGTGGATCGCGAAGATAGAATATTGGGGTATTATTGCCGACTAAATCCCAGTTGCCTTCTTCGGTATAGAACTTAAGGGCAAAACCACGAATGTCACGTTCAGCATCTGCTGCGCCGCGCTCACCGGCGACGGTTGAGAAACGGGCGAACATCTCGGTTTTTTTGCCTATTTCAGAAAAAATCTTAGCGCGGGTGTACTTAGTAATATCGTGAGTAACCACAAAGATTCCATGAGCGCCAGAACCTTTGGCATGCATACGACGTTCTGGGATCACTTCACGATCAAAATGGGCAAGCTTTTCTAAGAACCAAACATCTTGTAACAACATAGGACCACGTTGGCCCGCGGTCATGACATTATTGTTGTCAACGACAGGGGCGCCAGCATTCGTTGTCAGTCCTCTCTTTTTCATCACACTTCTCCTGTTTTACATGAAAAAAAACAGCGGAATCGCTGATTAAGAAAAATGTTCTGGTCAATGGCGAAATGCAAATATTGTGTTTTTTTATAATTTATTTATTATTTTCTTATTTACTATTTAATGCGAAATTATTCATATAGTTAATTATTAAGTACATGGAATGAAGAATTCACACATATTTAGTAAGTATAGATGATTCATTTCTTTTTGTTGTCTATCGGTTTAGTTGTATTTACGTAAGATGTGTAACATTAAGTAAATAAAGAGGAAATGTAATGAAGATTTATCTTGCTGCGGTAGCAACCAGTTTGTTGTTCATTGCTGAGTCTGCGAATGCAATTTCCGTGAATGTTCAGGCTGGTCGCCATTTCACCAATACTTCTGCGGCAATTGGCGATAACAGTGCTGGCTTGTCTTTTAACGGCAATTGGGCACGCAGTGATCATAACGGGCAACTGGGGAGTTTAGGAACGGCATTTAGCCTGCCTGTCGGTCCATTGACTGCCAGCATTGGCGGTAAGGCTCTCTACTTATCCCCTAAAGATGGGAAAAATGGTGAGGCATTAGCGGCAGGTGTGGGGTTAAGTTGGGCTGTTATGCCCTCTTTAGTTCTGTACGGTGAAGTTTACGGTGCGCCATCCAGATTAACCTCGGGTATTAATTCTTATGCTGAGGCTGCTGGTGGTTTACGTTTTACCGTATTTAAACCGTTGACGGTGGATGCCGGTTATCGGGTTATGAATATGAGAGGGAAAGACGGACACAGGGATAACAAATTGGCTGATGGATTTTATATCGGTGCCGGTTTGAATTTTTAATTTACTTTTTGCATGCTGTCCGCACCATCTCTGATGCGGACAGCTTCGACGTCTAATTAGCCCACTTTTGGCAGTAAACCACTGACAATACCAATTTGGATGGTAATTACCGTAATCCCGCAAAGAAATATCAGAATCAAAGCGGGTTTTCCGCCTTTTACCCGATAGGCTCTTTGCTCAATTTGACGGCTGCGCCATGCCAGCATGGAAGGCAGTAACAGTGCGAGAATGGACAGCGCTACTGCGGCGAAAGTTAACGCCATCACAAAGTTTGGATAGTACAAAGCACAAAGTAGCGGTGGAACAAAAGTAATGATGCCGGTTTGCAGGCGGCCTGTTGCGTTGTTACGGCGTTTGAACAGATCTGCCATGTAATCAAACAAACCTAAGGAGACCCCAAGAAATGAGGTTGCCAATGCCAAATCAGCAAACAGACGGACAGCAAGCTCTACACGAGGCGTCGCGACAACTTCTCTTACGGCTTTCAATAGCCCATTCAGCCCTGATTGTTCCGCTAAGATCCCGACAAAAGTATGAGAAGAGATGGCGCCTAATGTTGCCAATTGCCATAGGATATAGGCAGTTAATGGGATTGCACTGCCGATAACAAATATTTTGCGTAACTTGCGGGTATCGCCTCCCATATAATTGACGATACTTGGCACACTGCCGTGAAAACCGAAAGAGGTGAATACCACGGGAATTGCTGATAATACCAAACCTTGTTCTAAAGGCATTGACATCAGGTTAGTGCTTTTGATGTGGGGCATCATGACGGTCAGCATAATAACCAGAAAGATGATTTTTGCCGTAAATAGCAGGCGATTAATCATATCGACAGATTGAGTACCGATAGTGACAACACAACCCGCGACAAGGGTAAAAATCAGCACGCCAAATGAGACAGAAATAGGTTTATCCAGCCATGAAGAGAGACTGCCTGAGAGCAACTCACCGGCGCCACTGATATAAGCGGTGGTCAGGGCATACATCAGGAAGAGCATACTGAAACCGGTGAGCCATTGGCCTCCTCGACCAAGATAACGTTTTGCCACGGTTCCCAGACCCGTATCGGCCGGGCTGTATTGATAAACTTCCACTAGCAATAAAGCGGTATAGCTCATCAAAACCCAAAGAGCGACTAACATTACGAAGGTTGTTCCAAAACCGACACCGGCCGCTGCCAGCGGCATCGCCAGCATTCCTGCGCCAATTGTCGTGCCCGCTACGATAAAAATACTGCCAAGAGTACGATTCTTCACGCTTTCCCCTAGTTTCTGAACTGATTGAAATCATTATAGAAAGGCAGGCTAAAGGATTAATTTATTTGTGTCAAATTAAGGTTACATTTAGTGTAAATAAATAATTACAATTGTCTTTTCGCATGATCCTAAATTATGTATTTCATTAAATATAAAAAGTTACTTATCCTGTTAAGTATTTAAAAAACAAGATTTTATTCACACTTAAATAAGATTGATTTTTATTTTCATCTAGATTACCAATTAAAATAAGACGTTATTCATTGTTTTAATAATTAACGTATGGTGAAATAAAAATTACCAATGGAAAGTATATCTGTTTGTCTTAGGAAATTAATTGTATCTGTTCTATTCGCTATATCAGGGCAAGCTTATGCTTCAGAGTTTGTTAGCCCGGCGGATCTAATTTTAGTGATAACAAATCTACTAATATTATAACCATCTTAACTGATAAACATGGTAACCTAATTACAACAACTCCGGGAAGAATAAAATGAAATTGATAGATTCGTTAATAGAAAAAGAATATCGTCAACAATTGCTTCAATCAAGAAAGTCGTTGTTTGCTGGTGATAACCCTGAGTTACTTTCACTTTTGTATGAAGTGAGACCAGAGACTAAAAGTGCATTTGTGTTAGAATGGGTGCCAGAACAAGGTGAAGATTTGTATACTGTTCTATTGGATAAGGAGCTAATTGTGACAGTAGAAATATCCAGAATTAATTCAGAGAAATTAATTTTAGAAGAGATATCTTTGGCACAATATGAAAAAACGCTTAGGTATAAGAAAAATAAACTACAATTAGTTGTAGCACTTAATATCATAAGTAATGATATTAAGAGGGAGTAAATTAATAAATCGAGTAAAAGTAACCGTTAATATTATTAGAGCTTAGAAATTAAGATCCTCTAAATAATTGTACAATAGTTTATTGCGAAGAAAAAAATATTAATGCCAAAATTACGGTGGTGAAATAATGAGTGCAGATTTTAAACAAGGATTAAATGCCAGATGTGTATTTAATGGTGATTTTTATTCAATAACAAGTTATTCGGGTTATCGTTCACTGAATTTAGACCTTTTAGGGGGTAACCATATGTTATCTCCTGATACTTCTGATGAAAAATTAAGGGGTGCAGTTTTTAATGCTCTTTCTAAAAGTCGATTTATTCCCTATGAGAGTCTTGGTGATTTTTTAGATAATGAAAAAAGAAAAGAACGATACGAGCAGTGGGTTACAGAGATGATGGGATTTCATCGCTATCGCTCAAGACGTCAGTTATTTAAGAGAATGAACAGTTGTAATATTTGTTTATTAGATGGTGTCATAACTATTAAACCTTATGGTCATGAAAAACTTGAGCTTTGGACAGGGCAAGGTATTGTCGAGTCAGATTATGTCATTATTCCGGCAGACAGTTCCCCTGAGGAAGTTGGTGCGGCATTACGGCTGGCTTTTTCACGTTGCAGAAGTTATGTTTGACAATAAAACAACGGCTTTTGTACTGATTAGTCATGAGTTTTGATTTATAGAATTAATTAAAGTGGACACGTAATAGCTATTATGTGTCTGCTAATTATCTCAAAAGGTTTAAAGCATTATTTAATGAGCTTTACTGCTAAAATCACGGTGGTGAAATAATGAGTGAGATTTTTGAACGATGGAAGAATGCCGGATGTGTATTTAATGGTGATTTTTATTCAGTAACAACTTATTCCGGTTATCGTGCTTTGCATTTAGACCCTTTAGGAGGTAACCATATGTTATTTCCTGATACTTCTGATGAAGAATTAGGTGCTGTGGTTTTTAGTGCTCTTTCTAAAAGTCGATTTATTCCCTATGAGAGTCTTGGAGATTTTTTAGATAATGAAAAAAGAAAAGAACGATACGAGCAGTGGGTTACAGAGATGATGGGATTTTATCGCTATCGCTCAAGACGTCAGTTATTTAAGAAGATGAACAGTTGTGATATTCGCTTGTTAGATGGTGTCATAACTATTAAACCTTATGGTCATGAGAAACTTGAACTTTGGACAGGGCAAGGTATTGTTGAATCTGATTATGTCATCATTCCGGCAGACAGTTCCCCTGAGGAAGTAGGTACGGCATTACGGCTGGCTTTTTCACGTTGTAGAAGTTATGTTTGATAATAAAACAACGGCTTTTGTACTGATTAGTCATGAGTGATTAGTCATGAGTTTTGATTTATAGAATTAATTAAAGTGAACTCGTAATGACTATTATGTGTCCGCTAATTATTTCAAAAAGGTTTAAATAGTTACTAAAAAAGCCTTACCTCATTGAGACCTTTTCTGATTATCGAATGCCAAGTTTTTATCTACAAGGAGGCCACTATTTATTGCCCCCAAATACAAATGACGAGCAATTAAGTATGGCGCTTCTTGATGCATTATCCAAGAAGAGGTGAATACCACGGGAATAGCCGAAAATACTAAACCTTGTTCTAAAGGCATTGACGCCAGGTTAGTACTTTTGACGTGGGGCATCATGATGATCAGCATAATCACCAGAAAAACGCCTTGTTATTCCAAATTTAAAATGTCACCTTTTGGTGCAAATCCGAGTTTCTATATCTATGCAGGAGGATATATGCTTCTTGAAACAATAACATCTCTGGAATGTAGTCTTCACGGTGTCCGGCGGTATGACAGAGCATGGCTTGAGAAAATCCTTCATCCTGATTTTCTCGAAATAACTCGCTTAGGTCACTTAGTCGGTCGCAGTGAAACGATTGACGCCCTGATAGCTGAAAATAGTACTAATTGCATCGTAAGTTCTGACTTCCGGCTGACGATAGTGGAAGAAATGTGCGTTATTATACTTTACAGAACTCACAATCAGGACGGTGGTCATGCAGCACTGAGGTCATCAACTTGGGTATTTTCTAATGAACATAATTGGCGGCTGATTTTTCATCAGGGTACATCGTGTGGCTTATAGACTAGGGTATGCCAGAGTCAGTGTTGTCGCTCAGGGATTAAACGCAATCCTACAAGCGGCCATAAGCAAAAGAGAATTAAATAGCGGAAGGAAATCATCGTATGGTAGCAGCCTAGGAAATATATCGTAAAATTGGTGACTCATTGTGTATAGAAAAACTTTTATAAAACGGTTTGTAGACGCAAACTAAGAATACTCCGGTAGGCGCCAAACCATTACTGGTAAGAAAATGATGCTTGGTATTAATGAGGTATGCAAATGAAAAAAAATGAAATATATATAAAGATGTTAGCATTATCTCTACCTTATATAAGGAATATACAAACTCACAGTAAAAAATTGAAAGGAAGGGATATTTCATGTTATTTTGAAGCTGAATTAATCCATAACTTGCACCATTCTATTCTTGATGAAAACTTTCAAGAGCATGATATTTATTTCTTAAATCATCAAGCCAAATATTATTATGAAAATTGTAGTAATATTATTTCGCCAAATTATAATCAGCA